>JBCBLJ010001177.1:0-1745 GCA_038520195.1 Planctomycetota bacterium | reverse complement strand
TGTTCAAGACGGAGCATGTCTTCCAAGCGACGTCGGCACACGTACCGCTCGCAATCCCCGTAGATCGCATCGCTGACCGACATGTCGTACGCCGAGATGCTCTTGGCGATCGTTCCTGCTGCTCCCCCAACACGAAAGAACCATCGCACGACTTCTTGGCCGGCACCAATCTCGGCGAACGAGCCGTATCGTCGATCGTCGAGATTGATTTCGAGTGCCTTGCGCTGTGTGTTCGGACGCTCTTGGTTCATTCCGCAGTCTCCGAGGATCGAGTTGGGTCGTTCTCTACCTATGGGAGACGCATAACCGTGGGGCGTGTCAAAAAGTCGCGATTGTCGAAAGACTGACAGCGATTGGTGCGGTGATACCCCAAGCGATCCGACAAATGGAAACGCTGATCGAACCGTGGCACAACACTCGCAACCGTCAAAATGCGACCAACGTGGACGTCTCGCGCATCCGCAACGTGAATCGCCCAACTCGTCTCGATCACGCGAAAGCGATCGAACGCCCGAAGACCGACATGATTCGCGCGGCACTAACCCGCGATGGCCTTCATCATGTAGGCACATAAGAGTGCCCCATACGTGCCGAGGGCGTAGCCAACGACGGCCAGCAACACGCCAACGGGCGCCAGCGAGGGATGAAACGCGGCGGCGACAACCGGCGCACTAGCGGCGCCTCCGATATTCGCTTTGCTTCCGACCGCCAGAAAGAAATACGGTGCGCGAATCCACCAGCCGACCGCAAACAGCAGCGCGATATGGAAGACCATCCAAACACCGCCGACCAAGAAGTACCCTGGGTTTTCAAGCACTGCCATCAGGTCCATGTTGAGTCCGATCGTTGCGACGAGCACGAAGATGAAAACGGTCCCCAGTTTTGATGCCCCGACTCCCTCAAGGTGTCGAGCTTTGGTGAACGATCCGATGACTCCGATTGATGTCGCAATCACCACGATCCAGAAGAACTTGGAATTGAGACTGAACTGGTTCAGGAAAGGCAATCGGGTCTCGATGTAAGGCGCAAGCACGTCGGCGATCGCGTGGCTTATCGCGGTGGCACCAAACGCGAATGCGAGGAGCACAAAGAGGTCGGTCGTACTGGCGACTCTCTCGGTCGACTTTTGAAACGCCTCCATCTTGTTCCGCAGTTCGACGACGGCCGAGTTGTCGGCGCGGAATGCTCGGTCGATCACATCGGCTTTGCCAACGCCGAGCAGTAGGAAGATCATCCAAAACTCGGCGACCAGCACATCGACCGCGACCATCGCACTGTAAAGCGAATCCGAGGGCACGAAGATCTCTTTCATCGCGGCCTGATTCGCCCCTCCGCCGATCCAGCTACCTGCAACGGTCGCCAGTCCTCGCCAAACCGCGTCCGCGCTTTCGCCGCCCACCAATTCGGGAGCCCAACTTCCGACGATCAGAATCGCGACGGGACCGCCCATAACGACGCCGACGGTTCCCGTCAAAAACATCACCAGAGCCTTCGGCCCCAGCCGCAGCACTTCTCGAAGGTCGGCACTCACGGTCAAGAGCACGAGACTGGCGGGCAAAAGGAATCGACTTGCCACGAAATAGAGTTGGCTCGCCTCTGGATCGACAAGCCGAAACAGCGTCAGGAGCGACGGTAGAAAGTAGCAAAGCAGCAGGGCCGGGATGAACTTGTAAAACGTCTTCCAAAAAGGATGCTTGAGACTGTTGGTCCCAAACACAAGTCCGAGGATCGCCATCAAGATGCCA
>JBCBLJ010000932.1:0-3079 GCA_038520195.1 Planctomycetota bacterium | reverse complement strand
CAGCCGGTTACACGAGCGTTCTTTGCGATGCGTTGGCGAGGGCAAACGATGCATTTCGCACGAGCGTACAACGCTCGCTGCGAATTGAAGACGAACACTCGAACGGCCTCACCAAGTCGAAGAACGATCACAAACGGAACAAAATGATGGGCAAGTTGAACGGAAAAGTGGCAGTCATCACCGGCGCTTCGTCGGGCATTGGGGAGGCAACCGCCAGAAGATTGAGCGAGTCCGGAGCACACGTCGTCCTGGTGGCTCGGCGAGAAGAAAAACTAAACGCACTCGCCGCGTTCATTCAGAAAGCCGGCGGCCACGCGACGGTGGTTGTCGGTGACGTTTCGACCTTTCCAGGTGCAGAGCAAGTCTTCCGAGACACCATTGAGGCGACGGGGAAGTTGGACATCGTCGTCAACAACGCGGGCATCATGAACCTCGATCGCGTGACCGACGCCGATCCAAACGAGTGGCAACGCATGATTCAAATCAACCTGCTGGGTCTGATGTATTGCTCGCAGCTCGCTCTCCAAAAGATGGCTGAACAGGGCAGCGGGCAGATCGTTAACATCGCCTCAAACCTTGGTCGGGCGGTGATGCCCGGCGCCGCAGCCTATTCGGCCTCCAAAGCCGGCGTGATCGCCTTCTCCGAGACGATGCGTCGTGAGGCGATCGCGGTAAACGTTCGCGTGACGGTGGTTGAGCCCGGCGCGACGCAAACCGAAATGCATGGGCACATTACCAACCCTGAACTACGTGAGCGCACCAAAGCGTTTGCGGAACAAATCGATGCAATGGCTCCGGAGGACATTGCGAACGCCGTGGATTACGCATTGAGTCAGCCCGAAGGCGTCAACGTCAGCGAGATTCTTGTCCGACCATCCAAGCAAGAGATTTGAATGGCTCTTCACCGACCGTTCGTTCTCGGGGGACCGCTTGCGACGGGTTTTCAGCGCGTTTAGTTATCGTTTTCGTCGGCAGACGACGAATCCGATTGCTAGCCCCGCGAGTACCGGCAACGAAGTTGGTTCCGGGATGGCGGTGGTCACGGTCAACGTGAACTCGTTTGCTCGGACGTCCCCCAAGAATCCGGAAGTTCCTGTCACGATCGGCTGCGTTGCCGCGATGACGAAGAGTCCCGCGGAGTCGTTGGCATCTTCAACGGCCGTTGGATTGAGCGTGAGCGAGAACGGAGAATCATCGGGAAACGTCGCGTCCGCAAAGAAGCCACCGTAACCTACTCCGTTCTCGAGATCATTCGTGTTCAGGGTTCCGCCGACGAGCTGGCTCACACTTCCGCTGAACGACGAAAACTCGATCTCGACATCATCGGTACGCGCCGCGTCTCCGCCGCTACTGCCTGCAAGGTCGAGCGAGACAATTGTGTCGCCGATGGTCCCAAGATCGAAGACCAGATAACTGTTCGAGACAAAGCCGTTCGAGTTTGCAACGAGGGTGTTGTTGGGGTCGTGCAACTCGGAGCCCAGGAACGACGTGTAGTTCCCTGCGTTCTGCGCAGTCAACGTCACGACCTCCGCGTTTAATTGGACCGCAAAAACAACAGTGATGGCCAAAGCAGCGACTCGAGAGATGGTCACGATATTCCCCAATGGTGCGTGAAAAAACAGAACCAACTAACGAGAGGGGCATGACAACCGTCGTACAGTCACGCAAAAAATCCAGTGTTTCAGGATCGACTAGAATCCAAATCCCACAAGAATCGTTTCCTCCGTTTGATTGACCAAGGAACACCACTCAATCGCCGCGTCCGCATAGTAGCCATCACCCTTGAGCGGTTTCAGCCTGTCTGCGAAGAGCGGAATCTCCTGGGACGCCCAATGCCCAACACGATGCCCATCGGGGCAGACATCGTTGAAGAGACCCAGTGGACATCGTGCGAGAAGCGCAGAAAACGCGACCGGTAGGTCAAGGGATTCAGTCGCATTGTCGAACTCACGCAACTCGTGAATGTTGCCAAATTCCGACGTAAGCTGCTGCCCAAAGCAACCGCAGTAGTGCTCGAAAGCGCGCCGGTATTCAGCGCGTTTTCGTTTCGCGGGCGATAAGTTGTCAAACACGATGTCGGTCAAAGCGGCTTTTTCTTCGGGCGGAACTAAGCCGACCGCCTGAGTCTCAACAACGCGCGAAACGACGTCGTGATCACATGATCCGACAAGGGTCGTGATCCTGTTGAACGGAACAATGAACGGAGTGAATAGGACGGCACCCATCGAGTCATAGGGTTGGGGAACGCAACGCGATCGACCGGTCACCTGATGAGCCGGATAGATCTTGCATTGAAGTCCGTGGGAGGCTGCTCTTGCGACATTCGAGACGGCATTAGAGCCTATCGATGCAATGGATGCCAGCGTTTGCAGTGCCGATCTCACCGCTGCATGGATCGGAAGCTTTCGTCGTCGCCTTCGAGCTCTTGGGTTGTTGAGCGTTTTTGATCCCGGCTCCTCACGCTACTTCGGCGGCTCCCGCACTTCGCCACGCAGCTTCGGGTGCATAGCCATTGGCATCAAGAGTCCAGCTAGCACCATCTCAGTACGACTAACGTCGTTCACGATGGTCTCCGCGTCGCTTGCAGCCGACAAAATGGCGAAAGGCAGAATTCTGCCTCCGGGAGACCCTCTGGACTTCAACATTCAGCGGGACACTTTCGAAGCGAGGCATTGGTGTGCGCACGAGAAGCAACGAATCGGCTGAGAGAGTTTTTGTGACCCCCGACTCGGCCGCTAACCGTTACGATGCGCTCGTTCGGCTTTGGCAAGTAGGCCGAGAATTTCATCGTATTCTGTGTGCTCCTTTTTGGTCGCGATCAACGCCTCCACACTTTGTCGTGGCGTTCGGCCATCATCACCGGTCGCGAGTGGGTTGGCCCCGAGTTCCAACAGTAGGATCACCCACCCGAGAAGTGCTTTTTTCGCCGCGACGTGGAGCGGTCGCTCCCCCAGTTGAAGAGGATATGGCGAAGGGGAATCGAGGTCTGCACCCGCGTCGGCCAGCCGTCGAACAATCGGTTCGATAAGACTTAGCGGCGGGCGAGATCCGACCAAACGGGCAAGCGGTGTGT
Source organism: Planctomycetota bacterium (assembly GCA_038520195.1). Taxonomy (GTDB): domain Bacteria; phylum Planctomycetota; class Planctomycetia; order Pirellulales; family Pirellulaceae; genus Stieleria. The sequence goes on along the minus strand of JBCBLJ010000932.1, from coordinate 6 downwards.
CACGGT
>JBCBLJ010000011.1:0-32473 GCA_038520195.1 Planctomycetota bacterium | reverse complement strand
TTTGGCACCTTGACGGTTGACTCGAACCTGTTTGTCAGCGAGACGAAAGGACTGTTCGAAAGATTGTCCGTCAGCGAGGTCGGCGACAGGGGTGCGGGTCACGGGACAGTTCCAGCGAGGAAGAGATGTTTGTCGATCGAGCAAGATGCGTGGCCGATCCCATCTTCGCAACCGGTGGTGGATTCGGGGAGTCCGGTGAATCAACAGACCGCCCCTCACCTCCCCGTTGGACCCGGTTATAGTGTGGGAATGTCAGATGATTCGCTTCTTAAGGGCTCGCGCCCATCGACGGTCAATCTCGTCCGTTCGTCACACTCCTGGACTCAGGCCGATAGCGCCGCGGGGTTCGTGCTGCGGTACCTGACGCCGATGCGGGAACACCTGACGGAAGTGCTCGGTTCGGAGCAAGAAGCGGACCAGGCACTGAAGTTGCTACTCACGCACCTGGTGTCCGCGGGATTCGGTGATCACAAACAGGGGCGTCTACGAGATTTCCTCGCCCGAGCCATCCGCTCCTGTGCGAAGGCTCGTTTGCAGGAACTCGGCAGGCTTTCGGACGACAAATCGGAGCTCTCCGAAGTGACGCCTGAGTCGCGGGAGTGGTTGTTGAAGTGGCGGCAGTGTTTACTCGACCGCGCCTGGAGGGCGTTGGAGCGAATGGAGCACCATGACCTGTCCCAACCCTTGTACACGGTCCTTTGGGCGCGATCGACGAACCCTAAAGTCACGCCAGAGCAGATCGTTGCGGAAGTCCGACAGCGGACGGGTAACGAAGTGGGAGTCGAGTTGCTCGATGCTTTGGAAATGGACGCGAAGGCGGCCTTCGCCCAATTACTGGCCGATGAGGTCGTCGAAACGCTTCAAAGTCCCCAGAAAGATGCCGTGCAAAAGGAGATCCAGTCGCTCGGCATGGGGGCCGCCTTCACGGGCGTGAGCGTCGGGGCGTGAGTTGACGTTGACGCTCCGACTTTGGGTGACGAGCCGCCGGAGCCATCGTCAGCGGACCCTTGATCGAGTCAACGGGTATTGTGTGCAATAATGGTGCGATGTGAGGACAAGTCGTCGTGCAAAGGAACTTTGGCATGAAAGAGCTGAAATCGACCACTCGAGCCGCCCAATTCCAGTTGGGAGCAGTTGCTGCGGCACTGTTGTGGCTCGCCCCCGCATCGGTGTGGGCCGCCGGACCGCTTGACGGCGACGGCCGGCTGGTCAACTTTCAACGAGATATCGCTCCGATCTTTCGAAAGCACTGCCTGGAGTGTCACAACGAGAAGGAAGCGAAAGCGGATTTTCGTATCGACGACCCCGATAGCGTGTTTTCGTATGTCGAAGCGGGGGATCTCGAGTCGAGCACGATGTACACCGACTACCTCCTTGCCGAAGACCCGGATTACATGATGCCCCCGAAGGGCCACCTTCCCGCGGCGGAACTGTCCTTGATTCGGGTTTGGATCGAAGAGGGCGCCGACTGGCCCGATGACGCCTCGGTCGCCGTCGAGGAATCCGACGAGGAGAGAGCGGTCGTGGCGGATGAGGAACCGGAGGCCCCGACGGCCTTGGTCGACCGCGTCTGGGCATTTCAAGGATTCTTCCATCCAGCGACCGTGCATTTTCCGATCGCGCTGTTCCTGTTCGGCGCTTTTTTCGTCGTCTTGGGATTCGTTTGGAAATCACTGGGCGACCAGATTCCGCTGGCTTGTCTGTTGCTCGGCGCTCCATCGGCGGTCGTGGCTTCCGCAATGGGTTTCGCGTTTGCAGATGAACAGGGTTATGGATCCTGGACCAAGGTGAACATGGACAGCGAGATCTTCTGGCATCGTTGGAGCGGTGTGATCGTCGCCGTCGTTGCCTCGATTCTCGCGGTCACGGCGCTTTGGGCGATCAAGAGTGGCAGTGACCGTTTGAAAGGGACTTGGAAGGTCGGGCTCCTCATCACCGCCGCCATGGTGGGTCTCGTGGGTCACCAGGGTGGAGAATTGCACTACGGGGAGGAGTTCTACCAAAAGGCATTTGACACTCTGTTGGGGTCCTCTGATGCGGTAGCGGAGGCGGACCAGACCAACCCCGTTGAAGAAGCCGATTCATCGGAGTCGACCGAGGAATCCGACGCCACGGACGCCGAACCGGTGGCTCGCAGTGGTGACCCCACCGAATTGCAAGCTGCGGATGGCTGATGTCGCCGAATGACGAACTGCCCGAGGATCGATTTCTCAATCGCGAGCTCAGTTGGTTGGCCTTCAACGAGCGGGTGTTGGCGCAGGCGGGCCGAGAGTCGTTGCCGATTTTGGAGCGTGCAAAGTTCCTCGCGATCACGAGCAACAATCTCGATGAGTTCATGATGGTCCGAGTCGGGGGCCTAAAGTTGCTCAAGAAACGCAATCCGACGGGCCGGGATCCGGCCGGGATGATTGCGACCGAGCAACTCGACGCCGTCGCGCAGCGTTGCCTCGGAATCGTTGCCGAGCAGTATCGAGTGTTCCGCGAGCAGGTTCGGCCGGTGTTGGAGTCGGCGGGGATCACGCAGGTCAATCTTCGCGACGCGTCGGAATCCGAATGGCAAGCGGCTGAAACTCGATTTCGAACGGATGTCTTTCCCGTCGTGTCACCGCAATCGGTTTCACTCGAGCGGTTCCCGTTGGTTCGCGGATTGGGCGTCCATCTGTGCGTGCGGTTGAAGATCGATGCCGACTCGCGTCTCGGTGTTGCGGTCGTGCCCGAATCGGAAGAGGACCAGGAGGAGTGTGAGCGCTGCGAATACGCGCTGATACCCATGGCAAAGGTGTTGCCGCGCGTGATGCCGCTTTCCGGCGACAACCGCCATGGATACGTCCTGCTCGAAGATCTTGTGGCGGTTTTTGTCGAGGAGTTTTTTCCGGGGCGAACGGTCTTGGAATGCGTTCCCTTTCGCGTCACTCGAAATGCCGACATCGAATTTCGTGAGGATGAGGCCGGTGACCTTCTGGGCGGGATGGAGGAGGTCTTGGAAAACCGACGATTCTCGCGTGCGGTGCGATTGGAATACGGACGGGACGCGAGCGAGAACACCGTCGAGTTTCTTCGGACCGCGTTGGATTTGCATCGGGGCGATGCGTATGCGATCGACGGGCCTTTGGATTTGAAGTTCCTATTCGATCTTTATGGCGAAGAGGGATTTGATCATCAACGTGACGAGGTGTGGCCATCGCGACCGCACCCGCGTGTGGATCCGGAAGAGTCGATGTTCAGCACGATCGCCGCCGGCGACCTGCTGATGGTTCACCCCTACGAAAGCTTCGATTCGGTAGTGAGACTCATTGAAGAGGCGGCCAGCGATCCGGATGTGCTGGCGATCAAACAGGTCTTGTACCGCACCAGCAAGAACAGCCCGGTCGTCGCGGCGCTGGAGAGTGCCGCCGAACGCGGGAAATACGTGACGGCCATCGTCGAGTTGAAGGCTCGATTTGATGAGGCCCGCAACATTGAGTGGGCACGTGAAATGGAACGCGCCGGCGTTCAGGTGATCTATGGCATTCATGGGCTCAAGACGCATGCCAAGGTTTGCATCATCGTCCGACGCGAGCCCCAGGGCATTGTTCGGTACATGCACTTTGGGACCGGCAACTACAACGAAGTGACCGCCAATCTCTACGGTGACATCTCGCTGCTAACTTGTGATGCGGTACTCGGACAAGACGCGACGGCTTTTTTCAACGCCATCACCGGTGCGAGTCAGCCGACACAGCTGAGGGAACTGGCGGCGGCGCCGACCACGTTGAGAACCAAGCTGCTGGACCTGATTGAACGCGAAACCGAGCACAGTCTGGAGGGCGGCGGAGGACAGATCACCGCCAAACTCAACGCGCTCGTCGACACGCAAGTCATCGACGCGCTCTATCGCGCAAGTCGCGCCGGAGTGCGGGTACGTTTGAATGTTCGCGGGCAATGTTGCTTGAAGCCGGGAGTTCCCGGCTTGAGCGAAACGATCGAGGTCGTCTCGATCGTGGATCGGTTTTTAGAACACGCGCGTGTCTTTTCTTTTTACCAGGGCGGCGATGAAGTCGTGCTAATCAGCAGCGCCGATTGGATGCCGCGGAACCTCGATCGCCGAGTCGAGCTGATGGTTCCGGTAAACGATCGAGGTTGTCGTGACCGCTTGATCGAAGTGCTCGAGACCTACTTTGAAGACAACACAAGCAGTTGGCGAATGTTGTCCGATGGCCGCTATGAACCGATCGACCGCAAGAAAAAGCAACCCGTCCGAGCTCAACGGGTTCTCTATGAACGCGTCGTCGAGGCATGGAAGAACGCTCAGGCGAGTCGCCGTAGCACGTTCCGTCCTTTGACGGGAAGCTGATCGAAAATCGAATGTGAGTTAGACGGTCACTTCGACGCTTAACGATTGCTCGCTGCGGTATCGATCACGGATCGGTTCGATGTGTTGAGTGATGAACTCGTCCACTTGCTCGGGGGCTCGACCAATGAAGTCCGCGGGGTCGATTTCGCTTTCGAACGTGACACCACTGAAGGCGGGATCGGATTTGAGCCGATCGATCATGTCGTTTGGCTGGCCCTCGGCGTTGACGCGGTAGGCGACTTCGCGGGCGTGGATACGGATCCTTTCGTGTAGCTCTTGGCGGTTGCCGCCCGCCTTTGTGGCCCGCATCATAATGTTCTCGGTCTCGACGTAAGGCAGTTCCTTGGCCAAGTTGAACGCGATCGTGTTGGGGTAGACCACGAACCCGCGGGCAATGTTTTCCATCAGCACGAGTGCCGCGTCGATCGCGAGGAAGGCTTGTGGAATCACCAGCCGTCGATTGGCGCTATCGTCAAGCGTGCGTTCCATCCACTGCGTCGCCGCGGTCATCGAGGGGCTGCTTTGCAAACTCATCACGAATCGGGTCAGTGCGCAGATCCGTTCGCTTCGCATGGGGTTTCGTTTGTAGGGCATCGCCGAAGAGCCGATTTGCTTCTCCTCAAACGGCTCTTCGATTTCTTTTCGATTGGCGAGCAAACGAATGTCGGTGGCCGTTTTGTGAAGGCTCTGCGCGATCCCGCTAAGCGCGTCGAGCAACTGTGCGTCAACCTTGCGGGGGTAGGTTTGGCCGGTGACGGCATAGGTTTGCTCGAAACCAATTTTCTCGGCAACAAGTCGCTCCAACGAACGAACTTTGTCGTGGTCCCCATCGAACAGTTTTAGAAAGCTTGCTTGTGTCCCGGTCGTGCCTTTGGTGCTTCTGGCACAGAGCGTTTCGAGACGATGGTGAATCTCTTCCAGATCGAGTACCAGGTCGTAGGTCCACAGACAGCACCGCTTTCCAATGGTGGTCGGCTGTGCCGGTTGCAGATGCGTGAACCCGAGGCAAGGAAGGGCACGATGTTGGGACGCAAATTGTCCCATGGCATCGATGGTGGAGGCCAACCGCCGCGCGATCATTTGCAAGGCGTCCCGGATCAGGATCACGTCGGCATTATCAGTGACGAAGCAACTGGTCGCGCCGAGGTGAATGATCGGTTCGGCATCGGGGCACTGCTCGGCGTAGGCTTCGACATGAGCCATCACATCGTGACGTCGAATCCGCTCCTTTTCCTTTGCGACGTCGAGATTGAGGTCCTTCTCAAACCGCTTCAGTTGCTCGATCTGGGCGTCCGCGATGGGGAGCCCCAGTTCTTGCTCCGACTCTGCGAGAGCAATCCACAGCCGCCGCCAGGTCTGGAATCGGCGATTCGCGCCCCAGAGTTCCGCCATCTCGCGGGAGGCGTACCGTTCGATGAGCGGATTCTGGTAGGTATTGGCGGCTGCGTCGGGGGTTGCGGACATTGCAGTGGTGATCGGCGGCGTTTCGTAGACGGCGGAAGTGCGATAACATACCGAGCTGGCAGGGGCTAGCAATTCGGTGCATTTTTACTGACCCGTAGTTTCTCTGGATGCAGTGCTTTCAACGACACAGTTCGCTGCACGCGGCGGCTCGGGTTTCGCTTCACGCGGTGACTGGTACCGGATTTCCCCACACAGTTATCGGTGCCGATCCAGGGCGTAAGGCCGGAACACGTTTTGGTTTTTTTGAATCGCTTTTTTAACAAACGAACGCCTTTCTGGCGGTGTGTGCCGAAAAGCAACGGTGTGAAAAGGGCTTTGTTTATGAGTCAATCGGTGATGCGGCTCTCTCTTCTAATTTTCATTGGCGTTTTCCAGTGTGCGACGGCTTGCGCGAAACCCGCGGAAGAGTCGGAGTACCTCGGTGCCATTTCGTTGCTTCCAACTTCGACCGCGGGGGTGGTTCGGATCCCCGAACTGCCAGCGTTCTGCGACGCCTGGGAAAAAACGCAGATCGGCCAGATGGTGAAGTCCGACGAGATGCAGCCGTTTCTCGACGCGCAGCGCGACCGCGCATCGAGCTACTTCGACACGCTGGACCGCAAAATTGGTGTCAAGCCTCAAGACGTTTACAACATGGCGTCGGGCGAGGTCGTCGTCGCGTGGATGGCGTTTCCAGAGGACAAGCGCCGACCCTATGCGCTCTCGATCATCGCGGACATTCGCGGCCGCAAACCGCGGGCAGAGGCCGCCGCGAAGCAGATCGATGATGAGCTGAAACAGGGTGGCGCGAAGCGGCGCGACATCAAGTACGGCGACGAAGTCATTCGGGTCTACCAAACGAAGCCGAAACCGGGGCAACTCAAGATCGATGAGATTGCGATCACCTGGAACGATGACCGTTTCATCGCCGCCGATCGCGACACCGTGATCCAAACCTTGCTTGACGCGGCGGCGGGCAAAGCACCGCTGGATCGCTTTGCATCGCGGGATTCATACAAGAAGGTTCAAGCCGACTCGGAAGCCGCGATCGCGTCCGCCACCGAGAAGGAAGCCACCGTTTGTTGGGAGTGGTTTGCCGAGCCCTTTGCGATGGGGCGAATCCTGCGTGAGGTCTTTGAGTACGATCGTCAGGATGATCTGGACATTTTGCAATTACTCGAGCGGCAAGGATTTCAAGTCGTCGAGGCCATCGGTGGCATTGGAGTTGTTGCCGGCGAACGCTTCGACATCCTGCATCGAGGCGTTGTCATCGCGCCGGGACGCCTGACCAAAGCGGCTCGGATGTTGCAAGCTTTCAATGCCGCGAGGGAGGCCATTCCTGGTTGGGTTTCGAAGGATACAGGAACCTTTTACCGCTTCAATTGGAAGATCGAAGAAGCGTTTTGGGCCGCGGAGTCGCTCGTCAATGATGCGCTCGGAGATGACCTTTTTCGGCCGGTGATCGAGGGAATTCGCGATGACAAAGAAGGCCCCCAAATCGACCTCGCGAAGGACTTTTTACCGAATCTTGATGATGAGGTGATCCTGCTGACCGACAACACTATGCCTCCGAGCCCCGAGTCGGATCGAATGTTGGCGGCACTCCGCGTCAAGAATGCGGACGTCGTTAAGCGAGTCGTGCGAAAAGGAATGGAGAGCGAAGGGGATGCGGTCGAGTTGGAGGTCGCGGAGTTCGACGCCTGGCGAGTCGAGTATGGGGAAACGGACGAGGATGATATCGATGCCGAATTGAGAGCACTCGGCTTCGAGGAGGAAATCGAGACCGAGGACCAGGGGCGACTGATCACTCATTTCGCGATCGCTGTCGTCGACGGCAAGACCCCCGAAGACCCGAGCTACCTGATCTTTTCGACCCACTCGGATCTGCTGATCAAACTCGGACAGCGAATTCGCACCGGGGCTCTGGACGGGTTTGCCGACGAGCCGCGTACAAAACGCGTCGTTGAAGCACTTGCCGCACTCGGTGCCAAGCAGGTCAGTGTTGACGGCATCATGCATCCATCGGTCTCGCTGCGTGCACGCTACGAGCTGCTGCGTCGGGGGCAATTGAAGGACCGCGACACGATCCTCGCTAATCTGCTGCGTCGACTGGTGGAGGAGGATGAACAGGGTGAGCCCGATCCGATTCAGGCGGCAAAGCTTCCGCCATTTGAGAAGATCGAAACGTATCTCAAGAGCGCCGGATCGTTTTGGGAAAAGACCAACGACGGCTGGGCGATGAGCTTCTTCCTGCTCGCCCAGTGAGTGCGCTACGACGGGGCATGCGTCACCACGCTCCATGCTTACCGTCGCCGTCGGGAATCAAACTCTCCCGGAGAATGAACGCGGGTTGGCGTTGGTCGTCCTCAAGTTCCGCTTCTGATCCAGAGGTAGACGGCGCCGACGACGGCCAAAACATGCAGCGTCGCGGTGAGCCAAAAGACGATCACAAAGGAACGCTTCACGGTTTTGTGACGGAACGTGCGTCGTGCGAGCAGTCCGCCTGGCCAACCGCCAACTAAATCAATCAGGTGAAGCGTCTTTTCGGGGACACGGCTGCGGTCGCGTTTCGCTCGAAACTTGTCCCAGCCGTAGGCGAGAAAGCTGATGCAGCTCGCTATCGCCACGATCGCTGCGTAGCCGCCGATGAACCAAGTCGCATTGGCCAGTGGCATCACGCCAGTGCCTTCGCGAGCGCCTCACGGACGACTGGCAAGACGCGTTCTTGCACATCGGCGAGCGTGCCCTCCTGGAATGCCCCCGCGGCCGCCTTGTGGCCACCGCCACCGAACTGGCGTGCGATCTCGTTGCAATCCATCGCGCAGCGGCTTCGAAAGGAAAGCTTAAATCCGCCCCGCAGCTGTCCGACAAAGATGACGGCGGCCTTAGTGCCCGAGATTGTCAACGTCAGGTTGATCGCGTCCTCGGTATCACTGGGCAGTGCGCCAACGGCCTCAAAGTCTTGTTTCTGAACGTAGGTGTGGACCAGCGCGCCGTCGAGTTCACTTTCGGTTCTCGAGAGAATCAGGCCTCGTAGCCGGAGCCGCCCGAGCGTATCTCGTTCATAAAGATCACCGTAGACTTCGGCGGGCACGACACCGGCATCGATCAAACGCGCGATGGTCTGAAAGGTGTCCGACGAAACGCTGGGAAAGCGGAACCATCCCGTGTCGGTAGCGATCGCCGCGAAGAGTGGCGACGCCATTTGGCGCACCAGTGGCACACCCAAAGCGTCGGCGGCCTGGACCACGAGCGTGCCTGTCGCTTCGGCCTGATAGTCCTTGTACATCGTGGCACCCAGGTCGTCTTCGCCGACGTGATGGTCCAGCACCATCTTATCGCAGGAGGCCGTGCGAATGACGTCACCCATGTCACCGAGTTGTGCCCAAGCGCTGGTGTCGAGGACCATGATGCAGTCTGGCGAGATGTCTTCCGCCTCGACGTTGTCACCGAGTACTTCAATGTTGCCCGCGGGATCGAGAAACTGAAGCGCCGGCGGCGTTCGGTGGGCGTTGATGATGCGCACGTCCTTTCCGATCTGTCGGAGGACATAAGCCATCCCCAGCTCGCTACCCAAGGCGTCGCAATCCGGCCGGATGTGACTGACCAGGACAAAAGACTGATAGTGACTGATTTGCTCGGCAAACTTTTTCCAGTTGACGCTCATCTGTCTCGCTTTAGCGGGTTGGTTGCAGCAGGTTCCGTGTGGATTCGATGTCTTGACGAAGCTGATTCGCAAGGGCGGCGGCGGAATCGAACTTCGCAATGTCACGGACTCGATCGATGAAGTCAACCGACAGTGCCTGGCCATACAGATCGCCATCGAAATCAAGTAGATGGACTTCGACTTGGCTCGCATGGCCCGCACCAAACGTCGGGCTCCTTCCGACGTTGACCGCCGCTTGAAAACGCTTGTCGTCAACCGTTGCGATCGCCGCGTAAACACCTGGTGCCGGGATGACGACATCGATCGCTTGCAAGTTTGCCGTCGGGAAGCCAATGGTGCGCCCCCGCGCATCACCATGAATCACGGTGCCCGTGACTCGGTGCGGCGTCGCCATCATGTCTTTCGCCGCCCGCACCTCACCCGCCAAAAGGCATTCACGGATGCGGGTGCTGCTGATCATTTCGCCCGCGATTGCTCGCATGGGCATCGCTTCAAACTCGAGACTCTCGCGTCCGCAGGCGGTTCGTAGCAGGTCGACATCACCGCCACGGTCCTTGCCAAAGCAAAAATTCTCGCCTTCAACCATGCCCCGGCACCGGACGTTGTCGATCACAAGCGTTTGAAAGAACTCCTCCGCCGTGAAGTCGAGCAGGTCCCGAGACGTTTGGCAGACCACCAAGTAATCGATTCCGATGCGGCCCAACCGTCGGGCCCGTTCTTCAATCGTCGTGAGTCGTTTTGGCTCCGCCTCGGGACGAAGGATTGCGATCGGATGAGGATCGAACACGCATGCAATCGCCGGACCACCGAACCGCTCGGCCATCGCGCGGGTTCGAGCCAGTAGGCTCGCGTGGCCAACGTGGATGCCGTCGAAGTTTCCGATGCTGAGTGCACCGCCGTGAAGCGCAGCATCCACCTTCACTCGCGCGATGTCCGGTAGGGGCACAATTTCGGTCAACGTTTTCCTTTCGCTCCCGCCCAAGCTTTCGCAAATACGGAACTTCGCCAAAGCCCGGGCATCACCGAAAAGGATAGGCGGGTTAGCAAGTGAGGTCGATGTCGGCTGCGGTGTTTTGTTAGCTGGCCTGTTTCGACCGCAATTGGTTGAACAGCCATTCGGGAGTTCCGTTTCTCAACCCATCGATCAGCACGGCGATGATGATGATGACGCCGATGATGATGTACGTGTACGTGTTGGGGATCGACAACATCGTGCACCCACTGCTAATTGTCTTGATGATCAGGGCGCCGACGATGGTGCCAAAGACAGAGCCACGGCCGCCGCTGAGGCTGCCACCCCCGAGCACGACTGCGGCGATGATCTCCAGTTCCTTACCGGTGCCATCCGACGGATTGCCGTTCTTGACGTTCGCGAAGTAGAGCAGGGCACCGACGGCAACGAAGACACCCGCCAGTGCGTAAACGCAAACGGTCGTGATGCCGACGCGAATGCCGCACAATCGGGCCGTCGAAGGGCTCGAACCGATCGCGACCACATTGCGACCGAACACGGTCAACCGCATCAAAACCGCGACCACCACCCCGAGAAGGATCGCGATCCAAGCGCTTGAGGGAATCTTCAGTCCGCTGATCCAGTAGCGATCCGCGTTCTTGCCCGTGTAGCAGAGGTGCCGAAGCCAATCGGGTAGATGGCTCGACTCGGGGTAGACCGTCGACTCACTCGCAACGACTTGGCCAACTCCCAGGAAAATCGTCATCGTACCGAGCGTCACAATGAACGGAACCATTGATGTCACGCTGATGATCAGGCCATTTAGCACTCCACACAGCACGCCGACACCGAGGCCAACCAGTAGTGCGATTGCAATCCACGTTGCCGCACCGGCTTGATCGGTCGGCACCGTGTGGTCGCGAAAGGCAACCGCGATTGCGGTGCCACTCAGCGTAAGCGCGGTGCCTGCCGAAAGGTCGATGCCGCCGGCGATGATGATCATCGTCATCCCGAATGCCGGTACGGCGATCAAAGCGGCGGAATTCATCACGACGCGAGCGTTGCGGACGCTGGCGAAGCTCCCTTCGCCGTACAAACGCCCGCTCCCGTATTGCCAATCGGCAATCGAGAAGAACAGGATGATCACGAGTAACGCCCACGCCGGGCCGAGTGCGGCGGCGAATTTCGAAAGTGCTTTCATTTCATTCCACCACCGAAAGGGCCGCCGCCATCAAGCCATCTTCACTCCAGTCTTCCGCGGCTCGTTTCTCGACGAGACGTCCGCGTGACAACACGCCGATCGTGTCGCAAACGGCCATCAATTCGGGCAAGTAGGAGCTGACAAAAATGATTGTCTTTCCGTTGGCGGCGAGGTCACCGATCATTCGATAGATCTCGGCTTTGGTTCCCACGTCGATTCCCTTGGTCGGTTCATCCAGTAAGTAGATTTCGGCGTCTTGAAAAAGCAAGCGGCCGACCGCGACTTTCTGTTGATTGCCACCGGAGAGTTCACTCACATTTTGATCCACGGAGTGCATCTTGACTTGGACTTCGTTCGCCCAACGTTGGCAGGTTTGGTTTCTCTCGTGCAGATTGAGAAAGCCAGCCGGACCGAATCGACCCTGGAGGCCCATTGTCATGTTTTCCGTGATGGAAAGGTCCTGCGCCAGGCCCTCGCTCTTGCGGTCTTCACTGAGTAACCCCAGTCCCATTCGCATTCGTTTTCCGACCGAGCCGGTGACTTTCTTGCGGCGGATCGTCGCCGATCCGCCGAGGGTGGGTTGCAAACCAAAAAGGCTGCGAAGGAGCTCTGTTCGGCCGGCGCCGACTAAGCCCGCGAGTCCGAAAATCTCTCCGCGCCGCACTTGAAAAGAGATGTCCGTCGGGATCGGTGAAGCCGAAAGCGAATTCAACTCAAGGATCGGTTCGCCAACTTCATGCGGTACCGAGGGAAACAAGTCGTCGACATCACGACCGACCATGAGTGAGATGATTTGATCGTTCGTGATTTCGTCCAGCGTGCCCTCGCCCACCGAATGGCCATCACGCAAGACCGCGTAGTCGTCCGCGACTCGTCGTACTTCCTCTAGGAAGTGGCTGATGTAGATGATTCCGATGCCGTCCGATTTGAGGTCGTCGATGATTTCGAACAGTCGCTCGACATCCGCCGAGGGCAGGGAACTGGTCGGTTCATCCAGCAGGATCAGTCGAGCGTTGCTAACCAGTGCGCGAGCGATTTCGATGAGCTGTTGCGTCGCGACCGATTGATCGGCGGTGCGTGCTGTGGGGTCCAGTTCACCGAGGCCGACGCGCGTGAGTGCCTCGATCACTTGCGGCCGCTGCTGACGCCGCAAGAGCGTTCCCATCCCCGTGCCTCGTTGACCGAGCAGGATGTTGTCTTCAACGCTCAGTTCGGGTGCGAGTGTCAGCTCCTGATAGACGATCGCGATCCCGGCGGCGCGGGCCCCGATCGGACCACTTGGCCGATACTGCTTTCCTTCAAAGGACATCGCGCCCGCGTCGGCGCGGTGAGCCCCGCTAAGCGTCTTCAGTAGCGTACTCTTGCCGGCGCCGTTTTCGCCGATCAACGCCAACGCACGCCCGGGGTGAGCGGTGAGCGAGACGTCTTTCAGCGCGATTGTCGGACCAAAACGTTTACAGATGCCGGAGACTTCGAGCAACGGCGTCATTCAAGCAATGCGGGTTTGAGCAATCGAGCGTACAGCTCATCTTCCATGTTCTGTGGCGTCGCCAGGTACTCGCCGGTGCTCTGGAAGGCGCTGGCGTCCTTACCGCCCTGGATCGCGGCAACGATGGTTTGCACCGACTGATAGCCCATCTCGACCGGATCTTGAAGCACGATCCCCTGGCAGTGTCCCTCTTTCATCGCTTCGATCAACGAATCGCTGGGATCAAACGCGATGAACTTGATCTTGCCCGCGAGCCCCGCGTTGCGAATCGCTTCGAGTGTCCCGTTGGCGTTGGGTTCGCAGACCGCAAAGATGCCCGCGAGCGAGTCTCCGTGGAGCTGTAGCAATTGATCGACTTTCTCTTTCGCGCTCGTCGCATTGTCGCCGCCGTATTGGTCCGAGGAGATGACGTTGACGGTCGGATATTCGGCGAGCGCTTTGAGGAATCCCTCTTCGCGCTGTTCGGTGCTCTCGCTGCCCGCGAGATAACGCAGCAGGATGACGTTACCTTTTTCACCGATGGCTTTGGCCATGGCATCGCCAGCCATTTGCCCGCCTTTGAAGTTATCGGTCGCGACGTAACTAACGATCTCGGGGCCTTCATCCAATCCCGAATCGAAGATAACCACGGGGATGTCCTCGTCGATCGCCTCTTGGACGGCATCGACGAGACCGCCTTTTTGGTTCGGCGCGAGCACGACGCCGTCGACGCCTTTGGTGATCATGTCCTTGACGACTTCGATCTGGCTGCCGGTGTCACTTTCAACGACCGGACCACGCCACTCGATTTTGACACCGCCGATTTCTTTCGCAGCCTTGTCCGCGCCGTAGTGCACCGACTTCCAAAACTCGTGACTGGTGCCTTTCGGGATCACCGCGATCGTCAGTGTCTCGCCCGAGGCTTTACTCTTGGGGTCGGTAGCGTCCCCGGATTTTGAGCCCGAATCGCAGCCGACCAGAGCGGACGCGAGAAGTGCTAGCGTGAGAGTCGAAACAATGGGGAAGCTTGATCGTTGCATGGCGAGGCGACGCATGGGAATGGAGTGAGAGGTCGACTCATCATAGCCGATTCGATTTCGTCACGCCGGACCATGGAACTGCGCCCTGCACCCAGTTCGCGTGGCGTCATCTACTTTCCATTGAAGGTCGCACCGTTTCGCGGATTGAGGGACACCCTACGAGAGTCGCCAGACGCCCGCCGCGCGTTTTGCAGCACGCATGGGGCGACGCGGCGCGATGCATTTAGTGTAGTTCGTTGCCCTCGGCGGTCTCCATCCTGCCAAGTGCGAGAGGAATGCGATCAAGAAGATCGACGCACGTCAATCCTGTCTGCGTTTCGGAATCGGCTGCGATGTCACCGGCCAGGCCATGTAGATAAACTCCAGATCGCGCCGCTTCGTTTGCCGGCAAGCCTTGACCGACGAGCGCGGTGATGATTCCCGTCAGGACATCGCCGCTACCCGCGGTCGCCATACCCGGATTGCCGGTCGCGTTCACATGACGTTCGATGGAACCTGATTCACCCAACGACACGACGACGGTGGGGCCGCCTTTGACCACCACGGTGAGACCGAGCTTGGCGACCAGTGCTTCGGCCGCACTAATCTGTTCTTCGCGACGGTCCGCGGGGACGTCCGTTAGTCGAGCCAACTCGCCAGGGTGTGGCGTGATCACCAAACGAGTCTGATCGCGGGGCAGGGCAGGGGAGTCGAAGAGTTTCCGCGCGGCGATGACGTTCAACGCATCGGCGTCTAAGACACGAGGCGTCTGCGAGTGTTGTAGCAAACGCTCAACCAGCTGCGACGCTCCCTCTCCGGTCCGCATGCCGGGTCCACACGCAATAACGTCTTTGGATTCAAAAAGCTCCGCCAGTTTTAGCGTCTCGACACCTGCTGTCGCGGCGAATTGACCATCGGATGTATCGGCCAAAGGGATGGTCATGATTCCGGGATGGAACGCGGCGACGGTTTCGAGGCAACGATCGGGTACGACCGCCGACACCAGTCCCGCGCCGGTCTTGAGCGCTGCGATCGAAGACAGCGCGATCGCACCCGACATCCCCCGCGACCCACCGATCAACATCACGCGCCCAAAGTTGCCTTTGTGCGCGTCGCTCTTGCGAGGCAGTAGCTTGAACGTCATTGCGAATTCGATCGAAGGTGGCTCTGGCGGGCGACGAGTCCGGCGAGGTAGCCGCCTTTAAATCCGGCGTCAATGTTCACGACCGCCACGTTGGAAGAGCAACAGCTGAGCATGCCGAGCATCGGCGTCAGCCCGCCGAGCGTCGCGCCGTAACCGACACTGGTTGGGACCGCGAAAACCGGGACGTCCAAGTGACCGCCGACCGCGGCGGGTAACGCGCCTTCCATGCCGGCAACGACCACGACCGCCGACGCGCGGCGCAGTAAGGGAACGGCCGATAGCAATCGTTCCGGGCCGGCCACGCCGATGTCATGAAAGACTTGGATGGGAATCCCCATCCATGCAAGCGTCTCGATCGCTTCTTCGGCAACCGCAGCGTCGGTACTTCCCGCCGAAACCACCGCGACGCAGTTGGCATTCTCCGGTGAAGTTTCGTCCGGTAGAAGGACTCGTGGCTCGATCCTCGCGCCGATGCCGACCGACAGGGTTCGTGCCGTCGCGTTGAACCGGCTGTGTTGGAAGGTCGCTTGCAGGTCACTCGCGGCGTCAGGATCAATCCGTGTGACGAGCGACGGTTGATCGGCTTTCTGTTGTTTTGTGAGGATCTGTCGGATGAGTTCCGCGGACTTGCCCTGGCCGAAGACCACTTCGGGAAATCCGCAGCGACGCTCACGATCGAGGTCCAGCGAAAGCGGATGCCGAACCTGTGACGCCGGTGCGGGTCTCTGATGAGGCAGTTGTCCGACGGCGTCTTCGACCGACAGTCGTCCCGTTGCGACGCCGGTGAGAAGCTCGGTCAGTCGTTCAAGATTGAGAGACGGTGGTGGCTGTGTCACGATCGTCGCCGTCGAGCAAGGGTGAGTCGAACTGGGATCATTCGAACGGGGGTTACCGGGGAAGGGCAGGGCGGTCCAGCAAGGACGAAGATCGGTGTGGCTCCGTCGATGGTCGGGTTCGCAAACCCGCGCCAGGCTGCTGTAATAAGTCTCGTCAAAGCAAACTCGCCGGTGGATCGCCTTGTGGTGAAGGTCCACCGTGCGCAAGAACCCCCGCAACAACAGGCGTGAACTCGATGTCGACCAAGAAGTGTGTCTTAGCGTATTCGGGCGGCCTGGATACCTCCGTGATCTTGGGTTGGCTGCAGGACCAAGGATACGAAGTTCACGCCGTCTATGTCGACTTGGGTCAGCCTTGCGAAGATCGTGAGGCGACGATGAAGAAAGCCGAGACCTGCGGCGCCGCATCGGCCCGTGTGATTGATGTGCGGGAGGAACTGTGTCGGGACTTTGCCTTTCCTGTGCTAGCCTGGCAGGCCAAGTACGAGCAGATCTATTTGCTCGGTACATCGATTGCTCGGCCGTTGATCAGCAAGGTCTGCTTGCAAGTGGCCCGCGAAGTCGGCGCGACCGCCTACGCGCATGGTGCGACCGGCAAAGGCAACGACCAGTGTCGGTTCCAATTGGCCGCCGAGGCGTTGGACCCGAAGGTCGAGATGATCGCCCCCTGGCGGATTCCGGAGTTCCGCGAGGCTTTTCCCGGTCGGACCGAGTTGATCGCCTACTGCGAGCGAAAGAACATTCCCGTCAAAGCGTCGACCGCCAAGCCCTACAGCAGCGACGAGAACGTACTGCACATCAGCTACGAGGCCGGGGATCTGGAGGAGCTGGATATCAATGGCGTCGAGCTGGTGGATTTTGGAATGGGCGTCAGCCCGCAGGAGGCACCCGATGCTGCCGAATCCGTGACGATCGGATTTGAGTCGGGCGTGCCGACCACGCTGAACGGTGAAACCAAGTCCGCGCTGGACATCGTCGAGGCACTCAACACCATTGCGGGCCGAAATGGAGTCGGGCGAATCGATATGGTCGAAAACCGATTTGTCGGGATGAAGAGCCGTGGCGTCTATGAGTCGCCGGGAATGACGGTCTTATACGACGCCCTGATGTACATCGAACAATTGACGATGGATCGAGACTTGATGCACCTGAGGGATCGCCTCTCCCCCGAAGTGGCCGAAATGGTGTACTACGGGTACTGGTACACCCCCAAGATGGACGCTTTGATGTCATTTATTCAGCAGACACAGCGTCCGGTAACCGGCGAGGTCGCGTTGCAGCTTTATAAGGGCAATATCATGGTGAACTCCCGTTCAAGCCCCAACAGTCTCTACGATGCCGAGATCGCGACGATGGAGGGGGGCGGCTCCTACAACCAGGACGATGCGGAGGGTTTTCTTCGTATCCAAGGGTTGCCCAGTCGAGTCCAAGGAAGCGTCACCCCGCGGAGCTATTGAGTCGCTTTTTGTTCATCTTTCATCGGCGGGGTCTTGAGGGGGCTTATTTGCCCGTTGACCCTCATTGTTCTGTGGCTTAGGCTCTCAATATCGGCCGTAGCCGCATTTTCCGGCAATTATGCGTTCTCTGCGGGACCGATAACCCCGTAAGGGCGTTCTTCATCCGGAAGTGTCCTTCTCGTCTACGCCTCTGCTCATTCGCACGAAACAGGTGAAAACCATGTCGTCATGTAGGTTGTTGCGCCACTGCCTTTTAGTGGCAATGGCGGTCTTACTCGGTACCGGTGTCGAAGCGGGTACCTTCCAGGCGAACTCCCGTCGGGATGTCGCCATCATGAAGAGGAAGGTTCGAGCGGCGCAGTTCCTTAGCCGGGCAACGTTCGGGCCGACGATCGAAGACATCGATGCGCTTGCCGAACGGATGGGGCAGTTGGGCGTTCGACGCGCTTGCGAAGAGTGGATCGATCAGCAGATGGCATTGCCGCCAGGACTGCACCGGCCGCTGGTCGTCGACATGATTCAGGAAGACGGATACTCGACAACGCAGGATTCCGTTTGGATTCAGCGTTATCGCTGGCACGCGTGGTGGCACAATGCGATGGCTGGGGAAGATCAACTTCGTCAAAGAGTCGCGTGGGCGCTCAGCCAGATCTTGGTCACATCCGAAGATGGCGCTGGCTTCAACGATCGCAACCCCGGTTACAACAGTGGAGAAGGGCGGTGGCTCGGGCCAACAGCCTACTACGATCTGTTGGTCGAACATGCCTTCGGCGAGTACCGCGATTTGCTTGAGGACGTCACCTACTCGCCGGTCATGGGGACCTACCTCAGTCACCTTCGCAATCGAAAGACAAGCCTCGCCGACAATCGCTTTCCCGATGAAAACTATGCTCGTGAAATCATGCAGTTGTTCACGATCGGACTCTACATGCTGCATCAAGACGGTCGTTTGAAGGTCGATGATCAGGGCGAATTGATCCCGACCTATGACAACGAAGTCATCAAAGAGTTCGCCAAGGTGTTCACGGGCTTGGCCAATCAGCCGCACCCCAACGCGACCAACACCGGAAGGTTCTGGTGGGGCAATGACCTCGAAGCCCCGATGGAGATGAACAATTTCGAGCATGAGCCGGGCACCAAGACTCTGCTCAACGGCACGGTTGTCGGCAGCAATGAGATTGTTGACGGGGACGCCGACATCACGGCGGCCTTGGACAACCTGATGGAGCATGAGAACGTCGGGCCATTCATCGCGCGGCGTCTGATTCAGCGTTTGGTCAAAAGCAATCCATCTCGCGCTTACATCCGCCGGGTGGCCGCGAAATTCAATGACAATGGGCAGGGTGTCAAAGGCGATCTCAAAGCGGTCGTGAAAGCGGTTTTGCTCGACCCCGAGATGTGGCGCGGTCAGCGTCTTCGCGGGCTCCGCAATCCGAACCGTTTGGAGGTGCTTCCACGTGGGACCGAATACTCGTCGCTCGTGGAACCTGTCATTCGCTACACGCGGTTGCTTCGAGGTGTTCACGCATGGAGCAGTCACCGAACGGGCCGCTTCATGATGCTGCCGATGGACTACAACTGGCCTCAAGAAGCCTATCGTTCGCCGACTGTCTTTAACTTCTTCCTTCCGGATTATCAGCCTCCGGGAGATCTCATCGGCTACACGCCCTCGCGACGGATTCCGAACGGATTCCTCGCAGGCCCCGAGTTTCAGATTCAAACGCCGGTCTCATCGAACCGGCTCGTCGGTCGCTACCTGTGGGACATTTCCTCCCAGCGTTCGTGGCAACGCGCCGCCGGTGGTTCGTACACCCACGAAAGCCATTTGTATTTCGATCTCGATGCTGAGAAAGAACTTTGCACCGAAGACGCGGACATGCACCAGCTGATGGACTTGCTCGATCTCGTCTACTGCAGCGGCTCGATGCCGCAAGACTACAAAGAGCGAATCGTCGAAGTGATTGCCGCCGAGACGGCATGGATGAAGACCAATCAAACGTGGCGACACGTGATGGAAGACGAGCGTTGTGAGTCCGCCATCATCGCCACCGTTCTGTCACCCTTCGCCGCAGTCACTCAGTAGCCCGCGACCTTTCAAATCCCTTTTCAAGAGCATCGCCATGAATAAGAAGCACATTGTCAGCGATCAGCTGCCACGTCGGGACTTTATGAAGGTCGCCGGCGTCGCGGGAGGCTGTGCTGCACTCACTAACACATCGTTGTTGTCGACGATCTTTAATCTTTCCGCGACCAACGCCGCCGTCGCCGCCAACGACCTCTCGGGGTACAAGGCCCTGGTTTGCGTTTTCCTTTACGGAGGAAACGATTCCTACAACATGCTTTCGCCCGCCGAGCCTCAGGAGCGGGCAGACTACCTCGAAGCTCGAGGTGGTGTTTATGCACCGGGTAACGGCGCCCTCGGCCTGCCCGAGGAAGGGTTGCATGAGATCACCGACTCCGCTAGCGGTCGTCGGTTCAACGTTCACCCCGCGATGGCGGACGTTGCCGGTCTTTACGGTGACGGCAACCTGACTTATCTGTGCAACGTTGGGAGCCTCGTCCAGCCCACTGACCGAGCCGCTTACAACAGCCAAACGGCATTGCCGCTCGGTTTGTTTTCCCACGCCGATTTGCAGCGTCACTGGATGACTTCGGTGCCGCAGACACGTTCGCAGGTCACCGGTTGGGCCGGCCGCATGGCCGACCTGATCACCGACTCGGTGAACTCGCATCCGTCGATCTCGATGAGCATCGCGCTCAATCAGGTCAACATGTTGCAGACCGGTGGCTCGGTGATTCCGTACATCGTGACCAACAACGGTGCGAGCGAAGTCAACTGGTATGACCAGACGTGGACTCAGGCGAGGATCTTCACTCAGCTGACTGACGACGTGCTTTCGCGAACCTATTCGAACCTTTACCAAAAGACGTTCGCGCAGGGGAACCGAAACGCTCTCGACGCGGCGATCGCCTTCAACGAGGCAACCGACGCGGTGAACTTGAACACCACGTTCCGGACCACCAACAACGACTTGGCGACCCAGCTTCAGATGGTCGCCAAGACCATCGGCGCTCGGTCCACCCTCGGGCAGACGCGGCAGATTTTCTTTGTCTACGCGGGCGGCTGGGACAACCACGACGAGCTGATCAACAACCAGCAAACACGTCTCGGCTATGTCAGCACGGCCCTCAAGGATTTCTACGACGCGACCGTCGAGTTGGGCGTCCAAAACGATGTCTGTACGTTCACCGCGAGCGATTTCGCGCGGACGCTCAATAGCAACGGACGCGGAAGTGACCACGCATGGGGCGGTAACCACATCATCATGGGCGGGGGCGTCAACGGCGGTCGGCTCTACGGTGATTACCCGATGACGCTCAAGCCCAACGCCACCGACTTGGACTTGGGGCGAGGCCGGCTGCTACCGACAACATCGTGCGATGAAATGTCCTGCGAGTTGGCGATGTGGTACGGAATGGGCAATGACAACGCGATGGAGGCCGTCTTGCCGAACATCCGCAACTTTGTTCCCGCGGGTGATCCCGCTCCACTCGGCTTCGTGAGCTAAATCGATCGGCGCCACTCCGGTCAATCAACCACCTTCAAAGACGCGGGCGAGCTCACCGGGCTCGCCCGCGTTTTTTAGTGGCCGGCTAGTGCCGCGGGAATTAAATCACGCTGCTTGGAAAAACGGTAACCCGACGCGTGAGCGAGGGATTCCAGCCTTTCCCTCGCTCACGCGTCGGGTTACCAAGCAAGATCAATTCGTTCCCGCAGCACTAGTCGAGCGTTGAGTCCGGTAACAATTCGCCGCCGCTGGGCGTCACTAAGGCACGGAACGTATCGGGCGACATTTCCTCCGAAACGAAGTGGCCGCGGCCGTCGACGGTTGCCATCGTGACTCCATCTTCCAGCCAGCCACCGGGTTCTACTCCGACGGTCCCGTTGATCATTCCTTGCATGGCAGAGAAGGGGAGATCAATCGGCTCGGCCCAACTCCCAATATTGACCGAGACCGCAGGCTTGCCGCCGATCACCAGAATCGTCTGCGCGGGGTCATCCGCGATGGTATCGGGGCTTCCGGGTTTGCCGTTTGGAAAAAGCGTTTGCGGGCCGGTGAGCAACACGTAGCCAGGTTGGTTTTGGAATCCCGTCGCTGTGGCTGGGTGTTCATAGGCCGACGGCATCGCGTAGCTCGCCTGCAAGTTGATTTCAGCGTTCCAGGGCTGGCTTAAATCAAACTGATCGTAAAGCTCCTGCTCATTCAGGTACGGCAAAATCAAGACTCGCCAAGAGTGCAGGGGTTTACCGGCGGAATCCCGCAGCACCGATGGCGGATACGTTCCGTGGTCAGCCGCGTAAGCGTTCAAAGCCGCGGCAATGGACTCGAGATTGGAGATCGACGCGTTTCGAAGCCGAACCTGGCCGAGACGACGGACACTTGAACCGCCAAAACGCAGTGCGGCGAAACCGAGGCAAACCAACAGAATCAGAACGATACCTGCTGCGACGAAAACGCCTAATGGTTGCTTCGCACGCTTGCCGCCCGCGCCACCGTAGCTCGGAGACGTGTCGGCGAAGTGAGGGAGCTGAATCGTCGCACCACAATTGAAACATTCCCCGCTGTGACCGCTGTAGCGATCTTCGACTTGGGTTTTCGCGTCACAATGAGGGCATGTAAACAGGTGAGGCATGGTCGTTGGACAGGATGCGTACCAAAACAACGGACAACACCT
The DNA here is from genome assembly GCA_038520195.1 of Planctomycetota bacterium. Lineage (GTDB taxonomy): Bacteria > Planctomycetota > Planctomycetia > Pirellulales > Pirellulaceae > Stieleria. The sequence continues at coordinate 10,216 of JBCBLJ010000011.1, read as the reverse complement.
CTCCATTCTAAGGAGCGACGCTTGAGAGTGGTATTGCAGCGGGTCACCTCCGCAAGTGTTTCGGTGGATGAAAAGATCGTCGGTGAAATCGGGCCGGGTTTTCTCGCCTTCGTCGGGATCGGGCATCACGACGATGAATCGGTCGTTGATTGGATGGCCCAGAAGACGGCCGTCTTGCGAGTTTTCGAAGACGAGCACGGGAAAATGAACCGCTCGGTACTCGACATTGGTGGTGAAATCCTCGTCGTCAGCCAATTCACGCTCTATGGAGACTGCCGCAAAGGCCGGCGACCGGCGTTCACCGACGCGGCATCTCCAGACAAGGCCAACGATCTCTACCAGCTCTACGCAAGGCAGTTGGAAGAGCAGGGGATCGGTGTGGCACGCGGTGTCTTCGCCGCCGAGATGAAGGTCCAGTTGCTCAATGACGGCCCGGTCACGATGCTTCTGGAGAAGGACTGATCACCGATCAGTACCATCGAGCGGAATGAATGGCCGAGCGTCGCGGGGTAGACAAATTGCGTCTCGGAGTTGACCCGCACGACACATTCAGGGAACCAAAGGCGTCATCGAATCTGGTCCGCGGCCGACGTTGCGGAGCCCAAAGCCGGCGGCTCCCGATCCACGGTCATCGGAGGCTCGAAACCAGGGCGATGGTTCGGTGAGGTCGTAGCGCGCACGCTCGCGCAACCGACTGGCGATGTCCGTGTCGCAGTAGGCCGTGTAGATCAGCGCGAACAACATCGCGTAGACAATGAAATTCGCCATCGCGTTGGGGCCGAAGAACTTGAGCGCCGTGCCAAATGATTTCTTCGCTCGCACTCGGCCGACGCCCAACTCAAATGCCCAGATCTCATCGAGGATCAGGTGCACCAAGAAGCCGAGTACGACGCTAAGGGCTTTGTAGGCGCGAACTCCGTTGCTCGAACAAGGCATCACCAGGTAGGCGATCAAACCGGCGGATGCCGCGGCCGGCAAACTGTGCCACATCCCACGGTGAACCGTCAGGCGTTTAAAGAACTCAAACATTCCAAAGCGAACCACGATGTAAATCAACATCGCTGCAAGCGCCATTGATTCGTGCGACAAGTTCAGGTCACGGAATCGATCGATCATCAAGATCGGGATCACCGTGGCAACGAACATCGTCATCTCACGAAGCGGAACACCGTTGTCACTGTCGAGGTCCGGGAGCATCCCGCTGACCGAGCAGAGCCCGCCCGCCAAGAGCGCATTCTCCAGCGACATTTCTTGTGACGTAACGCCCCAGTAGCCATACGCGACTCCCGCGATCGTGCTGGCACTGATGTGAGTCTTGAAGTCGGCCACGGGAGGACGAATGGTAAGTGGAGAGTCGAAAGGCTGAGGTGACAGCCAAGGGCCTTGCGCTTTGCTCGAATGGTGACTTAGCAAAGAACACTCGGTGACGTCCAGAGTCGCCGCAGGATTGCTTTGCATGCAAATCAATTCTGCTATACGAACGATGCAAGTGTTCCGGTATAAGCTTCGAGCGGAACTGCGATTCGATCTCACCCCTGCCTGCGCCCACCCAACTTGGAACTTTCGATGGAGACGTATGACATCGTGATGCTCGTCGTAGTTGCCTCGGCGGGCATCTACGGCGCGATCAAGGGATTCGCTTGGCAAGTCGCATCGATCGCTTCCATCGTGGTCAGTTATATCGTCGCGTATCGCTATCGCGAGCCATTGAGTCAGTCGATCGAGGCTCAGGCACCCTGGAATCGGTTCTTGGCGATGTTGATCCTCTTCGTGGGGACTTCGCTGGTGATTTGGGTTGCTTTCAATATGGTGAAGAAGTCCATCGATCGCATGAAACTGCGCGAGTTCGACCGTCAAATTGGCGCGCTGTTCGGGCTGCTCAAGGGGGCTCTTTACTGCACTTTGATCACGCTGTTCGCGGTCACTCTGATGGGCGAGACGGTTCGGCAAAGCATTGTTGCTAGCAAGAGCGGTCGATTCATCGCTCGAGCCCTTGATCGCAGTGAGTCGGTGATTCCGCCGGAGATCCACGATTTGATCCGCCCGTACTTGGACAAGCTGGACGCCGAATTCGCGGATTCCGAAGGGATCGCATCAGCGTCCCAGGGACCTGCGTCGGCGGCGCTGCCGGCAACGAACGGCGTCCCCTATTGGCAGCAAACACTGTCCAACGCCTGGCGTGAATCTCGGTCTCGCGAAAGCACGCCCGGGATTCCAGCGGGCTTTCAAAGTGGTGTCCAGGGACGGGACTCGTCGGGCATTCAAAACACGTCGCAGCCTGGGTTTCCAACCGAGTCGCCGCCGGTCTTTCCAACCCAAGGTGGCTTTGGTGCTGGCTTTCAAAACGGCTTCGGCAACGGTCTCCCGTCATCAGGTTTTCCGCCGCCAGGGAGCACTGCATCTCCGGGAGCGGGAGCCGCACGCGGAAACAGCAACCAGATCCGTTAAACGCCCAATACACGGGCGTTTACGCACTTCGAATGCAACATAAGAGTGATTATCGGACGTAGAATGGACGAACAAAAGATAGCCAGTTCGGCCAAACAATACCGTAGTGCCTCCTTCTGCGTCTCTCCGCAGTGGATCAAGAACCCAAAAATGTCCTCGATCAATTCGCACATTTCGCCGTGCGTCGTTTCGCTTCGAGACGACAGGCGCACGCGCCGAATCATGAGAGCAAGACCACGCGCGGTGAGTCTCACAGTCTCCGCATCCGAGTCTCGTTTAAGACGCTTGACCCAATCATCCACAAGGTCGACCCGTTGAGGTTGCCCATCATCAGACAGGCGATTTAAAATCGCGTTCATCGTTCACCATCTGAGTTCTAAAGGTGAATGTGTTCAGCTCGCGGGCTGGTAACCCAAGAGCCCTGTGGAGCTCCGGTAGAAATATCTGCCGGGGCTTTTTTCGTTTGCGTCGCGAGTTCAAGGCGACCAAACACGCTGACCGGAAACCATTGGTGGTGGTCGCCGATCCGTTCAGTACAATCGACACGCCAAACCGTCGTCAACAGCATTTGCGTCAAACGCAGACCATTTTTCCACATTCGCACAGGGGCAACGAATGCTGAAAGATCATGAGCGGTATGCTTACAAACCCGTCGACAACCTCTTGACACCGACCGAGCGTGACTTCGTTGGTGTACTCCAAAAGTGCATCCCGCCAAAGACAACGCTCTTCGTGAAAGTTCGCTTGGCGGACATCGTCAACGTCTGCGACGACGAACCAAACTTCACCGGTGCATTCAATCTCATCAAGTCAAAGCACGTTGACTACGTCCTAGCGAACTCGCGGCTTCGCCCGATACTCGTCATTGAGCTTGACGATCCATCTCATCGCCGAAAGAAGGCCCAGAGGAACGATGCGGTTAAGGACTACGCTCTAGCAGCGGCAGCCATTCCGCTACTTCGTGTTGAGACTGAACACCAATACGACAAAACGGCAATTCGCAAGTCCATCGCACGGATCCTCGCACCGTTGAACACGATCAACTCAACAGGCCGAAGACGAGCGTGCCAATTAACTCGCGTCGATCTCGCCGCCGCTGAACCACAGCCAGAAAAGGCCGACAACGCTCGCGCCGTAAACAAAACCGAGACCAAGAAAGACGCCAGCTAACAGGTTATCGATCATTGCGTTGCTCGCTCGAAACGTCGTTTGATTGAATGCGCCCGGGGTCCAGACCAAAGCGTAACCACATCAAACCAAGACGCACAAGGAAGAAGGCAGCGAAACCGCCAACGGCGATCGAAACCCAAGGGGCAAGCATCGCGACCAAGTCCGCGGCAAGCAACGCAAGACCTTCCGCAATAACGGTAGCCGGCGGAGGTGGAGGGGGCGGAGCTGGCAACAAGTGATTGAGCAACGGACCATCGAAAAGGTTATCGGTGGAACCGCTTGCTAGAGCCGCGTCCATCTCTCCAGCTTCGTCGATCCCATCGCCGTCAAGATCGCGGCCGCCGTAGTTGACGTAAAACTCAGTGGTTGACCACGCGAAGTTTCGCCACCTTGATCCGTCATGAAAACGCGTGGTCCCGTTGCCCGCGTTCACTTCCCAAATCGTCCACTCGCCTTCGTCAGTGTCGTACGCGTGATAACGTGCGACCGTTGAAGACACACGCTGCAGAGACCAATTGACGAAGTCCGCAGGGCCAGCGATCGCCGATCCGGACACGATAAGACACGACACGAGCAGCACACAACGAAACACGGCAACGCCTCCATGCATTAATGATTCACGACTCGGTCCACGCATCCACTTCGGCGGCCGGTCCGCTCAAGCCGCTCCCCGGTCCGCCTTCGTGGTGCTCGTTCCCAAGCCGAAAAACCTCCACCCAAATTTGAGCGACCGAAGAACGAACGCCCGAAGATCGACCAAAACCCAAACGCGACCAGGCCGAGCGATCACGACTCGAAACGTCGAGTTCGGCCACCAAGTACGTCTCACCAGAGACAACGTCGGTCTCTCCGCTATACGTGAACCCATCGATAACAGGTTGACCGTCGCGGACTTCCACGACACGCTCATCGGCAACGCGAAGACGAAGCACAGCGTCTCCCTCATCGAGCGACGCAACCTCGATCTCAACATTGAATCCAACATCGATCAGCCTTGTGGACTCACTCACACGCTGCTCAACGATGATCGATTCTGTGATCGGAACGCGTTGACCTCGCTGGTATGTCCCACGCTGTCCGTCGTTGAGCACAAACATATTTTGAGCCATCACACGCGACGCACTCGAGCGCTCGACGGCTTCTAAAGCGGACTCGAGTGTGACTTGTGCGGCCGGAGTCACGAGCCCGAGAGACGACGCAAAGAGCGATCCACGAACGCCCGCCGATGACGTTAAACCGAACCGGTCCACGTCTTGGGAGTCGATCGCGAGAACGTGCAGCTTTGCCACCCAAACCACTCGGTCCAGTTCTTGAATCGCGTCCATGACTTCACTCATCCTTGAAAGTACTTCCACCGTGTCACCGGCGATCAAAAGACCGCCACCAGTTACCGTTGACCTTCCGTTGTCACTCGCAAACAAACGCGAGACCGAAACAGCGTCTTCGCGTGAAAGCTCGGGAACCCTTCGCACAAGCGTCCCTCGATCCTCAGGCCGAAGCTTCCCGATAAAGTAAAGCCCACCGCTTTCGGTCGACTGAGTACCCAGACGACGGGCGACCATCGCAACCACGTCATCGATAGAAACTTCCACCACTTCGAGCGTCACCGGCGCCGCTTCGATCGATTGGTCGACTACCACGCTGATCCCGTAACGGGTTGCCAATAGGCGAGCGAATGAGCTCAGGGGCAGATTCTCGCACGCGATCGTTATGAGCTTCGATTGCGTTGAATCGTGCGATCTCGAGCGAGTCGGGAAGCTTCCCGTCGAGTAGTTCGGGCGGGATGTCTTGATCAATCCTGGATCCGGGCTGCGTCGCTTTACCAACGAACATCCGCCCGCGAATGCGGGTAACAACACTGCGGCTATCAAAATCAATTTCTTCGATGACATCGCCCTTTAACTCCCCGACCAAAATTGAATCACCCACCTCGTAAGGAATCCCATCATCGAACGCCGCAACGTCCCGAGAGAGATACGACAACACCGACTGTTCAACCGCTGGAACACGAGCGGACGCGAATAGACCACTCCCCTGCTCTGCTGGTTCTTCGCTCTCGACTTCTGCGGGCATTGGCAACTGCTCGATCGGAGCCGTTGACGGCAGCTCGGCAACACGCGGAGACGTAACCGAGGGCGGCGGCGGTGCAGACACGACCGGGTCAATATCGGCGGTGACCTGGCTACCCGCAGTGCCTGACATACTCGCCGCAATGCCAGCGATCGAGCCCATGCCGTAACGCACGAAGAACAAGAACAAAACGACGCCGCAAAGCTTGGCGAATGGCATCGCCATATCTTCGAGATTCGACCAGACGAACCAAAGAAGAAGACGCGGCCAGCTCATCCGCTCCCACGGTTGGACTTCCGCAACGGACCCAGCACCAACGCCGCTAAGTGGTGCCGAGTGTGAATCGTAAAGACGAAAGATCGACTGGCTACGAGTCACCCACTTGGTGGCCGAGACTTTCGACTTCTTGCCGTCGATGTCGCGGAAGTCCAGACGAACGAAAGACGAAACGTAGCGGCCGAGCAGCTTGGCCCGGAGCTGATACCAATAGTAGAGCTTGATACGTAAGAACGGGTCGCGTTCCTCTTCGGCGTCAATGAGCGCTTGACGGATGCCGCATTCGTCTTGGACTTCCCTAGCGAGCTTGCCCGGCGATTGCGTCACGAATTGAACCGTGGCCCCACGGTGCCGAAGCTCACCGCAGAACTGTTGCCAGGCTTTCTTCTTCTCTTTGGAACAAAGGTCGGAAGCGTAAACGTGTGCCTCGTCAATCACGAAGTGACAACCCGAGATATCACCGTCGTAGTCTTCCCAGGGACCGGAGCACAAGGAGTTGTCCGCCCAACGCCGAAGCACTTCTTCAGGGATCAGCTCGATACGGGACTGGACCTCTTCGGACGCGTGGCCGTTTCGCTTCGCAACGTAGTCGCCGATACGCTGCACAAAAAAACGGTCGTCGGGATCAATTTTCGCCTCCCCTCCCCTGCCCTTCAAACGACGCGGCGGATACTTGTGGTGCTCCGGGATCGTACCGAATGGCATGTTGGTGATCACTCGGCCTGGTCGCCGGTCACCGTTCTTCTCGGGCGTGCATCGCTCAGGCAGCCAACGTTCGACAAGGTCATAGGTGACCATGTAGGACTTTCCGGTGCCGGCCGGAGCGGTGAGCAGTTGTGAGGTCTGACGCTTGGACATTCTTTAACCCACCGTTGGAATGATCTTGATGATGATGCGAATGGCACCCGCTGTGATCGCGAACGTCCAATACGCAACGAGAAACGTGAAGCCTTCGCGGAGTGGCAGCCAATAATCGGCAACGCCCACGATGTAGATGATTGGTTCCATGTTCGCGACCATCGAATCGGGAAGTGCGTCAAGCATCGACTCGAGAAGCGGAGTCAAAAGCGACTTGAGACGATCGAAGATCCAAGACCACACATACGCGATCGCATAGTTAACGAGCTCAACGAGCCACGAAGCAAACGAATCCAAAAGAGCACCCATCGAAACACCTCAGAGCCACTGACGGACGTAATTGAGACTCAAACCGATGAAGTAAATCGCTAAAGCGAACGTGCCCGCAGCACGCGCAAGAATCCTGACTTCGTCGAGCTTCGCCCCCATTGGCGTACCGGTATCGGGAACCATGGGTACGTCGACGGTGCCGATCGCGGGGCCGAAATCGAACGATAGCGGACTTTGAGAAACGGTCTCAAACGACGTGTCGGGGATGAAGCCGGAGAGACGTTGAACGATGCGATCCCAATCGTCATCGATCTCGATATCGTGCTGAGGCAAGCTTTCGCCGTTGAAGTCGCCCCAGTCGATGGGCTCATTCTCGCCAGGTGGACCGCCGCCGCCCTGGTAGTCGTCTGGCAGAGTTACGTTGACGTTTACCGTGACCTCCGCCGTGCAACAGCAATTACCAGGCTCTTTACCGCAATCAGGCACCGGGTCTTCTTCGGCATCGTAGAGGCCGTTTTGGTCGCAGTCAGCGCACTCGGGCATGGGGATCTGATACCGATCATCTTCTCCGTTACCATCGCAGTCGTACGTCGTGCCGGACTGATCGTCACAGCAGGGTGAACTAAAGATGCAATCCCAGGATGGATCGGCTGTTGAGGTCCAGCCAGGCGGGACCGCATCGGCGGGAACGCATCGCCCGTAGACCGTTTCACCGCCCGCCGTGGTGCAGATCGCGAACGCAGGACCCTGACCTGGGTAACCGACTTTATAAATCGTGATTCCGCTGTCGCAATCATCGCTCCCGCCATCGTTACCGTCTCCGATGATGGGTGTGGTGGGGTCGCAGTCGCAGTAGACGAGGCCGCTGATGGTCCAATCGGCCGGAGGCGTGGTAACCGCACTGATCGGCGGTGTGTCATTGGGCCCGAAGCAATCCGCGTACACGTTGTGCCCGTTCGGTGTGAACCCGACGATCGTGCCGTAAGGTTGGCCGATCCAAAAGTAAGCGGTCTCGTCGCAGTCATCACCGGGAGGATCGCCGCCGCCGGTGTCGGGGTCATCGATCGGCGGATTGGAGCCCCAACCGTCGCAACAATTAAGCTGGTCGATAAAGTCTTGCCAGTTTGGAACAAACGTCACGTCGTCCGGGTGCACCGTCGATTGACCTACGCTCTTGCAGGAGGCGACGACGTCTTGCCCGGTGATCTTATGCGTCCCGACGACGTAACCGGTACCGCCCAGGGTTAACGAGATGACGCCAGGCTGGCATGCGTCGGGGTCCGCATAGGGTCCGAACCAACTACAACAAAGTGGAAGTGAGGCACCGGGCGTGAAAATCACTTCCGCATGCGGGACGCTACTCGTTCCGTTGCCGCATGTCGCATAGACCGTTTGACCCTGCCACGTGCCAACTTCGACCGCTCCGAAACCGGGAACGGTTGAGAGCTGCAGAAAGCCATAGGTACAAGGGCCGTCGCCACCATCGCAGCAATCGGGCAGCTGGACGTTGGGGAACAAGTCGACAACGTTCACCGCAACTTGAGACGGGAGCGTGGTGCTGCAGGACGCGTAGACAAGGCGGCCAGAAGGATCGGCACCCACAAGAACACCCGACCCGCCCGCGTCGTCGTAGCGATAAACCAGGCTACCATCGGTGCAACCAACGGGATCCGGAGGCTGATCGTCTTCACAGCCGCACCATGGATCGACGTCGTTGAAATCAACCCAGTAAAGAGTAGCGTCGTTCTGGTTGGCCTGGTTCAGGTGAGCGAGAGTGTCTTGCAGCGCGATGTCATACCCGGTCATCCCGTCATCGTCGCTATCCTGATCACGGATGTAGGACCGGACCGTGAACGAATCGAGGTCAAGACCGACAGGAGTGGCGGCAAACCAGTTTTGGACCCAATTGTTTGCTGAGCCATGAGCCGAGAAATCGCAAGTGGAAATCACTACATAGACAAAACCACTATCACCACTGGTGCCAACATCCCCGAGTGTAACTTGCTGAGGTGTCGCGTCATTCTCCCAAACCAGCTTGACGAACGCAAAATACTTCAGGCACGCAGTCGAAGCGGTGGCTTCAAGTGCGAAGACGGAACAAAGAACAAAGAGTGCGAATCTCATTTCCACTCACCAAAATCGAGAACTATTTTTCGCGAGCAAGCACAGATACCAAGTGACGGAGCCCAAAAGAAAACTGACCACATGAGCGACGATAGAGAGCAGCAACTCGATCGACTGAAGCAGGGTGATCACTTGCAATTCGAAGTCAGACACAAGACACCTCCGAACAAAAAGAAAGCGGCGGACTCGTGAACGAGCCGCCGCCAGATGCCGCACCAAAGGCCCCACGCCTCTTACGTACCAGCACCGCCCGCCGTACGGAGCCAACGCAGACCCAGACGCACCAGGTAGAAGGCGGCATAGCCGCCGACGGCCACAGTGACGATCGCCGCCAACGCGGTGACCGAGTTGGTGATCAGCGCCCCGATGTCGACGCCGATGTCAGTGACCGCAACTCCCAAAACACCCATCGTAAAAACCTCCGTGTCAGGGCCGAGATGGCCCGGCGAAAAAATCCCAAAGCTTCGTTGCAGTGGGCAACAAAACGAAGTGCAAAACCGCGTGGAATTGGAAGCCCGCGAGAGCCATATATACAACGAAGTCCCAGCCGCTTTCGAATTCCATCACATTTTGCCTCCGACGACAATAATATCGGCATTCCCTCAAAATACCTTGCGCAGGAAATCCGCAAGCGTCGCGGAAAACCTATAAGAATTCGCACGCCGTGAAGCGGAACAACGCTCGGGGGCTGCTCAGTTTTCTAAATCGCGTCATACGCTCCGCCACAGGGTGTAACGCAATTTAGAAAAACTGCTTGCCCCGAATGGCACAGTCGTTTCGCCATTGAATTCTATCGGCGCAGAATCTGCCTAGCGGCAGAGCATGTTTTTTTCGTAAACACGAACTTCCGTTGAAGTTCACTTCACGGCGAACCCTTCCTGGTTCGATGAAACTTGAAACCCTTCCTGGGACGGTTGCCACCGAAGAACCAGGGAGGGTTTCTCTATGGTTGCCTTACCAAATGACGAGCAGGACCGCATCTTCAGTTTTAAAGATGCCG
>JBCBLJ010000812.1:0-3815 GCA_038520195.1 Planctomycetota bacterium | reverse complement strand
TGCTCTTGCCGTGTGTGACGCGGAACAGCGGTGGCTGAGCGACGTAGACATGACCATCGGCGACGAGCTGGTACATCTGGCGATAGAAGAAACACAGCAGCAGTGTGCGAATGTGGCTTCCGTCGACGTCGGCGTCGGTCATCACCACGACTTTGTTGTAGCGTCGCTTTGAAATGTCCTGGTCGGCGCCGATCCCGGTGCCGATCGCTTGGATCATCGACCGCACTTCCTCATTGGCGAGTACTTTATCTTCGCGACTTTTATAGGCGTTGATGATTTTACCGCGAAGCGGCAGGATCGCTTGGTACTCGCGCATTCGGCCGCCTTCGGCAGAACCGCCCGCCGAATCGCCTTCCACCAAATAGAGTTCGCAACGCTCCATCTCTTTGCTGATGCAGTCGCGGAGTTTTCCGGGGAGCCCACCACCGCCGAGCGCGTCCTTGCGTTTTCGAAGAAGGTCTTTGGCTTTGCGTGCCGCTTCGCGGGCTTCCGATGCCAGCAAGGCTTTACGAACGATGGTCTTGGCCGTCCGCGGGTTCTCCTCAAGGTACTTGGTCAGGCTCTCACCCATGACCGTGTTCATCATGCTTTCGACTTCCGCGTTGGTCAGCTTGTTTTTGGTCTGACTCTGAAAGCGGGCTTCCTTGACTCGGACGCTGATCACGGCCGTCAGGCCTTCGCGGAAATCGTCGCCGCTGGGCGGATTGCCCTTAAAGAGGTTTTCCTTTTTTCCGTAGTTGTTGAGCGTTCGCGTCAGCGCGCTTCGGAAACCGCTGACGTGCGTTCCACCGTCTTCGGTATGAATATTGTTGACGTAGGAGTGCACGCTTTCGGCATACTCGGTCGTGTACTGCAGTCCGACTTCGTATTCGATTTCGTCGCGGGTACCGCCGAACAGCATCACATCGGCGTGCAGTGGATCGCTGGTACGGTTGAGGTGCTCGATAAACTCCGAGACACCGCGATCGTACTTGTAGTCGCCGCCCTCACCATTGCGTTCGTCGAGGAACTTGATGCGGACGCCAGAGTTGAGGAACGCGAGTTCTTGCAGCCGCTTGTTGAGAATATCGAACGAAAACTTCGTCGTCGAAAACATCTCGGGGTCGGCCTTGAACGTCGTCTTCGTGCCGGTCTTCTTGGTGGCGCGGCCCTTTTTGACGACATCCGTTGCGACACCGCGTTCATATTGCTGGTGCCACGTGTAACCTTCGCGGCTGACCTCGACTTCGGCCCATTGGGAAAGAAAGTTGACGACGGTGACACCGACGCCATGCAGGCCGCCGGATTGAACGTACGCGCCTTCTTTGAATTTGCCGCCGAATTTCAGCACTGTCATCACGCCTTCGAGCGTCGTGACCTCGCGATCCGCATCCGCACTCAGCTGCTCGTGAACGCCGACGGGAATCCCACGTCCGTCGTCTTCGACCGTGACACTTCCGTCGTTGTGAACCGTCACCGAAACCGTCGTCGCGAAACCCGCCATCGCCTCGTCGATCGAATTGTCGACGACTTCGCTGACAAGGTGGTGCAGCCCGTCCCGGTCGGTGTCGCCGACATACATTCCCGGACGCTGACGCACGTGTTCAAGGTCCGAGAGGTGCTGCAAATCCTTGTCGGTGTACTCGTCGTTCGCCGTTTTTGCGATGGACTGAGTCGCCTCGGAGGTGGCCAACTCTTCGGCCGCGCGGGCATTTTCGGAAGAAGATTCGGGAGAGCCAGAAGCGGGAGCGTCGCTCATAAAGACCATTTCGGGAGGCGGAAAATCAGGCCGCGCGACTCGGTGACGGGACACGAATCAGCGGTCCCGATCAGATGTCCACGGACCCGCCGCGGCGGAAGCAGAAGTATACCGATTGATGCCTTTCACCGCGATGCGGGTCAGGGCCGTTTGACCCCAATATTCCCCGCTATTTCTCGGTTTTTCGGTGCTTCCAAATCGAGGCATTTCCGAACGTCTCGATGCCGCCGCAGATCCACCAAATCAGTCGCCCAGCCCCGCTTTGGCGGCGGCCAGAGCGGCCTCCCCTTTGCGGCGAAGGCGGCCCAACCCACGTCGCGAACGCACACAGGAGGATTGGCTAACATGCCATCAGCCAATCTCTCGAACGGGACCCGAAAACGTGAAAGCACCCGACGCAACCCAAGCGATCCGCGAAAAGGCAGCTGCTTTCGCGAATGTCGACCAAGGCACCTCTTGCACCCAAAGCTCGTTCAAGACCGGCGGCAAGGCCTTTCTGTTCATCGGTGAGCAAGGCGGTCGCTACAAAGCGATGTTCAAGCTCGATCGGTACCGCCTTCAAGCCGAAAAACTCGCGCACGACAACCCGGATGACTACCAAGTCGGTTCGTCGATCTGGGTCACCGTGAGGTTCAGCGACCAAAAGCCACTGCCGAAACGGATTTGGTCCAAGTGGCTCGACGAAAGCTATCGCATGACGGTGAGCCCGAACCCATCGGGGCAAAAACGTACGAAGAAGAATAAGACAGCGAAGAAGACGACGGCCGGCAACAAAAAGACGGCCAAGAAGACAGCGAAGAAGAAAAGAGCCACGGCAAGCGCGGTGAAGAAGAAAAGAGAGCGGTGAACAAGAAAGCGTCGAAGCGGGCCCTCGAAACGCAAAACCGTCCAACGCCAGCGACGGCCCGTCGATTCAGTCAACCGAGGGCGTAAAGTCGTCTTGGTCGCTGAGGGTCGTCGCGAACAGCGCCAGCAACTGGGCGACATGGTCGATGTCTTTGAGCGAGATCGCTTCAACGGCGGAGTGCATGTATCGATTTGGAATCGCGACCAGCCCCGTCGCGACGCCGGAGCCGTGCAGCTGCAAGACATTGGCGTCATTCGGGGTTGCCCTTCCGATCGCCGCGAGCTGATACGGGATTTCGTGCTGCTGAGCCAGCGAAACCAGCTTTTTGGCGACCTTCGCGTTGATATTGGGACCGCGAAAAATCACCGGTCCGCCGCCGAGTTTGACGTCACCCTGTTTCGTCTTTTCAATGGTCGGGCAATCGGAGGCGTGCGTCACGTCGACCGCAATGGCGACATCGGGGTTGATCGATCCGGCCGCCGTTTTCGCACCGCGCAAGCCGATCTCCTCCTGGACCGTCGAGACGCTGTGCAGCCTGCATCCGATCGAACCGTCCGCCATTTCTCGGGCCCGGCGAAACGCCTCGATCACGCTCCACATCCCCGTCTTGTTGTCCATGCCAGGTCCGCTGACCAGCTCGTTCATCAATGGACGCATTCTCAGCGCCAGCGTGATCGGATCGCCCACACGGATCGACTCCGAAGCTTGCTCCGTCGAAGAAGCGCCGACGTCGAGCCACATTTGGTCGAGCTGCACCACCTGAGTGCGTTCCTTTTGCGAGAGCAAGTGAATCGGCTTGCGGCTGATCACCGCCGGGACTTCGCCATCGTCGGTCCAAATCGACATGGCCTGTCCGATCAACTGCTGTGGGTCCCAACCACCGATGGTTTGCGCATACACGAAACCCGACTCATCGATATGCGAGACCAACATTCCAATCTGATCGCAGTGCCCGGCGTACATGAGTGTCGGCCCGGTATCGCCCATCGAAGCGATGAGATTGCCGTGAACGTCAATTCGAGTCGCGTCCGCACTTGACTCGATGTAGTCGCGAACCAGCTTCTGGATTCGCTCCTCGTATCCTGAGGGACTGGGTGTCTCGATGGCGTTGCGAAAAAACGCGCGCGACTCTTCTTGCATGACTTCGATTCGACGATGGTTGGCGGGAACTCAGGCACTGGTTTCCACTCAGCGTATCGATTCATTCAGTGGTGCGAACAGAAGGGACGG
>JBCBLJ010000456.1:0-6756 GCA_038520195.1 Planctomycetota bacterium | reverse complement strand
TGAGTTGTTCGATGTACTTTAAGGTGAGCGTCTTGGTGACGGGTGTCACCGATTCGAGTTCGATCAACAGAACCCTGCATTCATCGCTGAATGGATTGGTTCCCAATGCCGCGGCTACGTGATCGCGGGCGCGACGCCAAGCATCCGCGTCCTGTCCAGGCATGAGAATCGCTTCGAATGTGAGGTTGGAATCGGTCGCGGCCAACGCGCGTCGGTACGTTCGAAGGGAAACCATTGCCGCAGCTTCTTCTGGATCGATGGTTTGCTCCGATAGATAGCGGGCACCCAAACGCCGTTGTTCATCCAGGATCAAGTTGGCCAGCAGAAGGTGAATGGAGCTGTCCGCCGGTTTCCATGCACGGAGACGCTCAAGGGTTTCAATCGCTGATTGACGACTTGGGGTCTGGCCGATCGGTTCACTCAACCACGCCCGTCTCTGGTGAGTAAATCGCTCGACTTCGGACGCGACAAACAGATCAAAGGCCGAGACGCAGAGCATCGCCGCGAGGAGTCCAGGATGAACTGCCCGGAGAATCGATTGCGACCGAACGGTCCAACCACGTTTGGATTGCGCTGCCTGTTGATCGAAGCGAGCAGACCGTTGAGACCTGAAAGCAAGTCCACCGAGGAGGCTCGCGAGCAATAGGAAGGAGGGCGGTTGCAGGATTCCGAAATCAAAACACTGCGCTACCAAGAGCGCCGGAGTCGCGAACGCCGCGGCAATGACAAAGGAATCGCCCAACGCGAGTGAGTCGCCGGAACACTCTTCACGCTTTCTCGCAATCCGAAACACGTCACGACCAACAAGAACGACTCCAAGAACAACGAGGGTCGTGAGCCAAACACCGCCCTCAAGCAGACATTCGACAGGCATCCCGTCCGCATGGACGTACCAGGTGTCGCCGCCCCGCTGTTGAAACGGCAGGTGTGCGTACCGATACGTGCCCAGGCCGGAACCGGCGGGGAGATAGTGAGAGCTAGCGCTGATTCCGTCTTGCCAGTGCGCTACGCGAGGATTGTCCAGTGCATTTCCGTTCCACAAAGACTGGATCCGCGCGAAGGGCCGCGACCAACGGCCAAGTCCTGCCAGCAGAATCAAAACGAGAGCAATCGTGCAAGCCAACAATGCGACGACCCGTCGCCTTACATCATTCTGGGAAAGGACCGCACCGATTCCCACCACGCCAGCGAACAGACCCAGCGTTGCACCGCGCGAGCTTGACGCGAGCAAACCGACCAACGAGAGAATCGTCGCGACCCAAAATGTGCCGGACAGAAGGAGGCGAACGCGTTGGCCTCGTCTTGCCCGGCGGAGGAAGGCGATGCCGGCGAGTCCACAACCGATCGACAGATTGAGAAAGCTCCCTGCGTTGTTGTTGTTCACGAAGGGGCCGAACGCACTCGTCGAACGATCAAGTAAGCCAAGGACTGCGAGAGCGCCGCCGCCGGCCGAGATCAAAAGGAAAAAGACTAAGACTGCGTTCGCGTTTTCGCTCCAAGAACGCGCGATCCAGCACGCGGCGCAGAACATCGCCAAACAGCCAAGTGCCCGACGCGTGAGGTGTGGTGCGACACTAATTGGTATCCAATCGGGCGTGGTCGAAGACGCCGACGTGTCCGAAGTATCTTCGGGAAGCCAATCCTGATAGGCCGCTGCAGAGTGCGGCGAGGCCCATTCGATGACCGACGCGGGTAGAGCGATTGTCTGCCCAAAACCGGCCAGCCAAACGAGACACGGGAGCAACACGACCGCGGGAGTCCTCAGAGCCCACCGTTGTGGACGAAGAATCCATGCACCAGCCGCCGTGCAGGCGATGATGAGCGAGGCAACGAATTGGGTGTTCTGGTAGGCGCCGCCCCGGTCGAATAACGTCAACAGAATCAAACTCGCGACCGAAATCGCGACCAGAACACTTCCAGTGGGCTGCGAGAAACGATTCACCTTCCCCAACACCTGAACTCGAGTCGACACGTCCAACAATGAACGCGGCTAGGTGAGAGATAGACGCCCAAAAGTGGGGAAAGTTCCCGAAGTAATTCGAACGCGAGCGGTGCGGACGGATCGCATCGGGACGGGAATGTTGATTCCAGGTGATGTCGACCCAGCGAATGCGAAGAGTCCGCGGTCAGAGGGACCGTTGTGCAGTAGCGAGAGCCGGACTTGAACCGGCGACCTAAGCCTTATGAAGACTCCGCTCTAACCAACTGAGCTATCTCGCCAAGTGACCGCATTATGCCGTAAATGACGGTACCCTCCAAGCCGTCGAAATCGGCCGAAAACGTCTTTCTCAATGCGGTTGCGTATTCAATGGAGGACACGTCGGCATCGAGATGGTTCGGCCGGTCAAAGATCGGCAATCGTGGGTTCCGTTCGCCAGAAATTCTGTCCTTGCGACGGGCGATGGCCACCTGCGTGTCGCCATCGACGCTCCGCCAGCTCAGGGCTATGGCACGCTCGGCTGAATTGAACTTCGCCGCAAGAGGATTTGCGATCCATCGCGTCGATCATTGCTGCGGCGACAACCGGCTTTCGAATTCGGAAAAATCCAGCTCGCCGTCGAGCCGTTTTGAGTCTGGTTCCCTGCGCGAGGACTTGACTGGGGACGGCACCACCATCGGTTGGTTCTCGAGGGAACGTCCGCCGGGCCCAATTTCAATCGGGTCGTCATCAAGTTCAAGTTCATTGTCATCCTTGCGTTCGGGCGGTCGGGGCGCGGCGATGTACTGTCCTCCGGAGAAGAAACGAGGGCCCGCTGCACCCACCGACTCCGCGTCGCGGCAGGCGGCGTGGGCGGCACAGCAACGCTCGCAGGTCTTTGCCCCCGAGACGTACGCCAGCAGTTCTTCCTTGAAGGACTGCCTGGCGACAAAAATCCGATCGCCCGCATGCAGATGGTAGTTCGTTGTTGTGTCGCCCAATTGCGTGATCGCTCGGTAGCAAACGGGCAGCGTCACGCGGCAGGAGCACGGCGTTGATGGACGAGCGAGCAACAGATCACAACCCGAAGCTCGCGCAGTCAATCCGCCAGCCTCCATGATCGCATCCAGAACGGTTTCATGACCGGTCAAGGGATACGCGCCCGGCGAATTGACTTCCCCAATCACGTAGAACTTTTGGATCCCGTGTAGCAGACGAACATTGACCCGTGGCTCTTGGACCTCGTTCTCAAGCAATGCTCGCTGAATCAGGTCCTCGGCTTGTTCCAACGTCAGGCCGGCCACGACCACGCGGCCAAACTCGCCGAGGTCGAGTGAGCCATCTGCCATCACTTCTTGATCTGGCGGCAGACGCACTTCAATGTCGCTACCGACCATCTCCAGGAAGACTTGATCACCCGGCTGCAACGTCGATAGCACGGGAACTTGCTTGGACAGCTCGCGCGGGACTCGCGACTGGGCCGGCGTCCCCTCGAGAACTGCCTTAGTATCCTCGAGCATCAAATGCGCGACCGGTACGGGAGCAAACCCGAGCATGCTGCAACCGGTGAAACAGAAAAGACAACCGAGAATGCTTAGCGTGGCTACCCATTTCGTGAGCACCGGACGCAAAGGTGCGATGAATCTCGATAGCATGGTTTGGTGCTCGCCTTGGGGCGTTGCGTTCAACGGAAGCTGGACATGGCTGTTTGCGTAGCGGACGCTTGCATCCCCATGAGGTCCCGGGTGTTTCACGCCATCGCACTTGCGCTCAACGTGGTCGCTCGGGTGCCGAGCAGAACGTCCAACTCGATCGATGACGAATACGGGCACAAGCCCGGAGAGCGAGCTTGAATCGTACCCGCGGCCATTTCCTGGACAGTGTTTAGTCTCGGCATTTCATTCGCCGGTTTTCGATTCAATCACTAAAAGCCGCACAGATTCGGCACTTCTCTTTGGCTCTAAGGATCAAGCCACGAATCTGCGAGAATCAATCCTACGGCCTCTTCGGTGAGGAACCGTCCGCTATTCACACGCAGCGTTTCACCGGGAAGCAGTTGCACCACCGGTGACTGAAGCGTTCCTCCCAGGTCGACCACGACAGCGCGATTGCTCAGCAGTCGATTGATCTCGACGATCGGAATTGCCTGCAAGACGACGTTTCGGCCGAACGTCCCGAGGATCGCGTTCTGACCATGAAAATCTCCGGTCAGTAGCGTGGCGTTGACGTCCATTCGGTTGTCGAGCAGACCAACACGTCCGCTACCGCTAACGACCACGCGATCGGAGAGCATTTGAAACGTTTTGAGGATCAGGCTGCCCCGTGAAACGGAACCCACCACCTCACCTCTTTCAAATCGAACGCCAACCAACGCCGAGGCACCCAGCAGCGCGCCGGCTCTCGAAAGTCCTGGCACTGCGGCCGCATCGGTGCCGCTCAGTTGAAAGCGGAAGTCGCCGCGGATGTCGCTGACGCTTGAGATGTCGCGTCCACTCAGTTGTAGCTTGCCAGAGAGGTCTCCACGGCCCAGAGTGGTCGTTCCGGCGTATTGGCTGAGTAACCTTTGAAAGTCGACATGACTGACTCTCCACGAGCTTTCCATCTGAACGCTCGACGGCGATCCTGCGGCGGACCGCAAACGAAGGTCACCGGAAATCTTACCGTGGGCAAAGCGGGATTGAAGCCGCGGCAGGTGTGCCTTCCAACGAAAGGAATTCAGGTCGATGGACGCGAGCACCGGGCCGTGCGATTCTCCGAGCGGGACCCCGGCCAAGACTCCGTCGTGGACTTCGAACGAACCGGAAACCAAGAGCGTTCCGAACGCTTGTTTCCCACCGCCGACGATCCTGAGGTCTGTCGAGAGCCCGCCCTGGATTAAGTCGTCGTATTGAGTACTGACAACACGAAGCGACCGCCCAGCATCCGCTCGAATGAGCCGCAGTCGCAGCGCGCGTTTCCCGCCGCTCAGCGACCATTGGCCGTTGCCGACGACGACGCCCTTGGCGAGGCGCCCGCGGACGCGCTCGACCACGATGGTGTCGCCTCGCACAGCAACATCCACTTCGATCCCATCGGCGATCAGCTTCGTGCGGTTTCGTAGTCCCGATAGCGTCGCCTTGATCGTCGCGCTCTGGAGATCGCCAGCGGCGAGTTGGATTTCGCCACCGATCTTCGCCTCGTAGCGGGACGGCTCTCCCGTCGAGATCGAAAGCAGGTCTCGCAACGAAAGGTCTTTCATCCGTATCGGACCAATCGAGGCACGCGCCGGAACGTCGGCCCAAGTCAAATCGGGACCGGTACGAGCTTGGGCTTCAATAGAGATTTCACCGCCAAAGACTTTTCCATTTAGCTGAGCTTGAAGCAAGGATGGCTCGCTTTTCATGGTGATCGCGAGCGAGCCGATGGAATCGGTTCCGACGCGCAAGTCCTGGCACTCGGCACGAACGGTTCCGCGATGAAAGCTGGGGTTCGAGACGTGTGCCGAAGGTACGGTCCACTCGACAGTCCCGTCGAGCGTGCCGGTCACGACCGAGTTGGCGGTCCGATTCAATCGAATCCGCGGGCGAATGCCCCGCCAACGAAGCGAGACCTGATGCTCGCCGATGTCCCCGTTTGAAATCTTCAATTCGCCGTTTAACTCGCCGCCGAATGCGCGAAGTTCGAGTTGATCGACTGACGTCTCGTCGGACTCAATCTCATATCGACACCGAAGTCCCTCGATGAGGAGGCCTGCTGTTGTGGCACTCTCAGGCTCACGGGGCGTCATCGCAAGCGTTTGCTCGGTCATCGCAAGGTCGTGTTCGATCAGGCCACAGTCGAGGCCAAACACCCGCATCGATGGAGACGCGATGGCCGCATTGGCTGCCAGCTTCAGACCGCGTTCCCGGTCGAGGTCGACTCGCACTTCACCGCGAAAGTCAATCTTTCCTTCGATCCAATCCGACGTGCCAGGGCCGATCAGGCTCAGCACTTCCGAGCAGGGCACATCATTGGCCACGCCCGACGCGATAAGTGATGTTTCGTCTCCCAAGACAAGCCGAGCATCGGCGTTGGCGAAGAAGGTCGGATGGGCGTCTGAATTGATACGCAACGACCGAAGGACGGCCTCGCCTGCTGACATCGTGAATTGACGGATCGCAATCTTCCAGGGAGCGGATTCGCCGATGCGAAGTGCGCTCAAAACGACTTGGCCATCGGCCTCATAGCTGCTTGGGTCATCGAGAGACTCAAGTTTTCCCTTCCATTCAAGCTGACCGTCGATCACACCGGTGATTTGCCGGTCACCGCCGATGCCGAGCTTGCGAAGGAGATTCGCCACCGGCTCGATGTTCCAACGCGAAAGTTCGGCTTGAACTCGGAATGGTTGCGGTGACGAGCCCAAGTCGACTTCGGCGCTTCCATTCAATCGACCGTCGCCCTGTTGCACCGAAAGCTGGTGCAGTGTCGCGACGCCATCGCGTAGTTCGAGCTCGGCTTCCAAGGACTTGAATGGGACTTCGTCGACGGCGACATCGATCAGCTTGAGTTTTCCGGAGCCGCGATACGCCTTGGGTTGCCGGAGACGATTGAGCGGAACGGAGAGTTCAAGATCGACGGTGGCTCGTCCGCTGGCGCGAACCGGAACGTCAATGCCGATCCATTCGAGGCGCCGTTGCAACGTGTCCAGATCGATTTCTTCGAAACGCCACGTCGTGGTCCAGTAGCTGATTTTTGCAGGGCCCGCCTTCCGTGGATCTTCCTGGGCGCGAACCGGAACGTCAATGCCGATCCATTCGAGGCGCCGTTGCAACGTGTCCAGATCGATTTCTTCGAAACGCCACGTCGTGGTCCAGTAGCTG
>JBCBLJ010000454.1:0-6763 GCA_038520195.1 Planctomycetota bacterium | reverse complement strand
CGATTCACGTTTCCTACTTGAATCTCGCACCCTGACCCTCACAGTCGACGGAACCCTTCCACAGCTCGCAGCACTCCATGTCGCGTTGGAGGATTTGGGTGCGAGATTCAAGTAGGAAACGTGAATCGGCTCCCAACCCGGGCGACTCGTAAGGACTACTGTCCAGGGTCCACGGACGCTGCAGTTCGTCGCTCAACGTCAGTCTGCGGATTCGGCACTTTGCCTGCTTCGCCAGACGCGTCACTCGCAACCGCAAGCTCTCCGCCGATTCGGCATCGATAAACTCATCCTCCAGCGATGGCTTCGAGTCAGCTGTCGCGGTCTTGTTGCGGTAGGCGTCGGCGAGCTTCACGGTTCGTGTAATCGTCGCCAGCTCTTCGGTTGAGCGAGCGAGTTGATCCCGTGATGCCGCGATCTCGTCCCAGGCTGGCGGCAGGCAGACGAGTCCAAATAGCCCCGCCGCGAACCAAACCATGAGCGCTCGTTTTGGGTGCTCGATGAACCGTGAAAGGGGGCTTTCAACCATTGGGGTTCTCCGTCAGACCCGAGGCGACCTGAGGCTCCGTTGCGTTTCCAGATCGCTCGGCAAGCCTTGCAGACAATTCGAATTGAAACGTCGTACCCTCGTTGCCACGGATCGAGTTCGTCCCATCGAGTGCGACTCGCGTGAATTGACCGCTCGCCCGCAGCCGATCGATGAACTCGAACACGGCCTGATCGGCGTATCCGGCTCCGACAATGCGCACCTTACCCTGGTGGTTGAACTCCATCGATTCCAACCACATCTTTTCGGGCAAGCTCTTGCCAACCTTCCAAACAACCAATGCCCAACCCGGCTTGGGCAACTGTTGACTCAAGGCTTGGACATGTTCTTCGCGTTCCCGACGCCGCTGAAGATTGAGCCGTGTTGCGTTGGCTTCCACCCGGCGTAGCGATAGCGCTTCGATCTGAGCCTCCGCTTGCCGAACGGCATGACTCGAGACGGCTCCGTACCCAAAGAGTGCCAGCGCGAGCGCACCGGCGAGTGCCAACGGCCATGAGCAAGCAATCAGTTTGAGCCATGGAACGCGACCGGTCGTATGAAGCGTTGACGCGAGATCGCTGACCGATTGGTCGGACTCCAGAAAGAAGCTGTAGGTCGCGAGACTCACCGACGCGAGAACACCCGGGTCTTCCGAAACCTCGCCATCCACTCGGAGCTCACCATAAATCTGTTGGAGCGGGAATCGGCAAGCGTTGAGGTCCGATTGCTCATTCAGGCTCTCGCACAGCGCATCGCAATCGTCGCCGAGTCCCGTAAAGTAGACGTTCTCGAGTTCTCCCGCGACTTCCGGCAACCGAGCCTGAATGTAACGCCGCAGACACTTCAAGTGACGCTGCACGATCGATCCACGTGAAGCGGATGGGTCTGGCATCGCTGGACGATAGTCGAGCATCAATCGTCCGCGGAACGACATTCCCAGATTGATTCGGCCGAGTTCGTCGACCACCATCAGCACGGGGCCTTCTTCGTCTTTGGCGAGCAAATTCAAGAGTCGCGACAACACCACCATCGTGTGCTCGATCCGCGCGACCCGCATTCCCGCGTTCTGGACCGCGTGCGCCACCGCGTCCACAAAGTCTCGTCGGGCGACGGTCACCCAAACACGCTTCCGCCGCGCATCGAGACTCTTCGTTGTTTGACAGGAGACCTTTTCGCCGAGCCCCATCCCGATATAGCGAGCCGTTCGTGTCGTCAACTCTTCGACTTCGATGTCGACGTCTTCATTGTTGCCCGTCACAAACCTCGTCACGCATGGATCGCCGCCCAGAGCGATCGACACCGCCTGACCGGCGAGATTGTGCTCCGCCGACAACTTAGAGAGAATCGAGTCGAGCGTCCCATCGGTAAAGTCTCCCCGCCTAGGACCGCTTTCTTCCCCAAAGACGATATGACGCGTGGTCAGTTGTCGCTCCGCGCCTTCGCCAACAACAAACGAAAGCGCGATTCCGTTTGGCGACACCTCAAGGCCAACGGCTTTGGTTTCGCGGGCGCGTCGGTCGTGCTTCACACGCGTGTCTTTTTTCCGTCGATCCAGCGCGGGTTCGTGCCCCGTCGCGTACAGCAGATCGTCGGTCACTGAGTGCGCAGTCATGGGTTAACCTCCCTGCTTGACGGTTGAATTGAGCCGACGCGTGAACCCGCCGGTTTGGCCGATCGACGTGACATGAATCAGTCCGTCGTTGCCGTCGGTCAAGGTGACGCTGTAGCTTAGCCCGCTGCCGGTTGGGAACTCCGTCGTCGCGATTCCGTCACGCCACGTAATATCACTCGCCAATTCCGCGAAAGCCTCGTTCAGTCCCGCCTCGGCTGCGTACCGAGCCGACTCCCATTCAACGGTGTTGCGTAGCGCGATGTAGCGCATCCGTTCCGCTTCCAGCGTCGCCACCACCAGCGCCGTTGCGAGGGTCATGACGAAAATCGCGAGCAGGAGTGCGACGCCCCGGCGTGAGGATCGATGTCTCGGTCTGTGCGTCCCTACCATGCCCGCAACCATACCTTTGACGTCACCGCTCGCTGCGAAACGATCGATCGAGGAAGCGTGACGACGACACGCAACTGCACGACGTGAACGCGACTAGGGTCCGTTTCAACGGTCGTTCCATCAGCGCCGTATCCGACAAACTCCAAGGCGTCGATGTCACGAGCCAGCAGGGATTGGTTCCCATCTGGGGAATCGAACACGACGGCGTCGCGGTCGTCGCCAAAGCTGGAGCGCCATCGCCATGTCGCGATCCCACTGGGTAGCCGAAGGCTGAGCGCTGATCCGGTGAGTTGAGTGACTTCCGCCGCCTCGCGCGCTTGACGGACGATGTGATGCGAGACGGCTTGCATTTGGTGTAGCGCGGAGTATTCCTCGTCAATCGTCTCCCAGCTTTGTCTTGTGGTTCGCATCACCAACGAAAGACTCGCCATCACCGTCGCGAGCAAACTCCCCGCGATGACAAGCTCCAACAGGCTAATGCCGCGGCGGGGCGAACCCACCGGGCTAGTTGATCGCTTCGGATTCATAGCTCATCAGCCTCGCGACTTTGGTTGCCAATCGCACGGTATGTTCATTCGCGTCCACGTCCGCCCCGCCGTCCTCATCATGCCAGACCGTCACGTCGATCACTGCGAGTGATCCCGGGATGCCACCGACGGTGGACGAATCGGACTTCGTAACGACGTATCGAATTCCGGTGTGCCCTGCCGCCGTGATCACACCCGATCGCCCCATGAGATCCCAGGCTGCGACGGTTCGGGCCATCTCCTCCTCAAGTTTGCTGACGCACAGGGTCACCCGCATTTCCGCCTTTTCCAGTTCCTCCGTACGCAGGATTCGATCCCGCGTCATCCGTAATGCCGGCACCAATGCGATACCCATGATGGTCGTCGCCGCAACCAGTTCCAACATCGTTTGACCACGCCGTCGTGCCGCTCTCATGGCGTGACCTCGATTGACTTGATCATCCTCGAAAACGGTTCCACTTTGACTTCGAACACGCGATTCGGACCGCTCAGGCGAGCGCTGAAGAAACTTGATCCGGAACCTTCAAAGTCGAACCACATCTCGTTGGTGCTTGCCGAAACGGTCACCTCCTCGGTCAGGAGGTGAGGTCCATCGATCAAGGTGCGCGACCCGTCGGAAAGTTCGCGAACAATGCTCCAGCCGGTTGCATCGGAGGCCGTTCCTTGGACGATCAAACCGTGTCGATCGCCCGTACGAATGGCAGCCCGCTGCGCGTGTCGGATCCCCTGTGAAAGGATCTGTGTCTCCGACTTCGCCCCGGCGTCCCCGAATATGTCTCGCCCGTAACGGATGAGAACCACCGATGAAAGGACACCGATCAGTGTCACGACCACCAGAAGCTCCAGTAGACTCAGGCCGCGGCGATTCCGATCATTCCTGTAGCCGAGTCGCCTGGGCACCGGAGAGCTCCTGGACTAGCGAACCACTCGGTGCGTCGTTGCATTGAGCACATACGCTCCGCCGGTCACTGGATTGACGGGCAAACCTTCCGGGAAAAAGCTGACGTCCGCGCCGATGTCCGACAGGTCCGTCGCAGGGAAGGAGCCCTTCTCAAAGTACCAGCGTTCAACGGCCGAATTGATTTCAGCGATGTTCTGGCGATTGACTTCTTGTTGTGCGGTCACCTTGGATGCACTGATCCGTGGGATCACCACGGCCGCGATCACACCCAGAATGGTGACGACAGCAAGCAGCTCGAGAAGTGAGAATCCGGTTCGTCTTTTGGTTCGAGTGTTGCGTTTCATTTCGTTGTCTCGTGGCAGTTATTCACGTCGAGTTGCGAGCCCGATGACCCGCGAGATGATGAACGCTAGGTTGCGGATGCAGTTCCGCCGACGAATTTCGATTCAATGTCCGTGACCCGTCACACGCCCACTTCCGGCATCAAACGTGTACGGCGATCCATCGACCGGACAAGTCGGTAAACCCTCGGGAAAGAACGCTTGTGCGGCACTGATGTCACCGAGGTCGGATTGCGGCCAAGCCCCAAACTCGCGTCGCCACAGGGCCGCTTGGATCTCAATGACACCTCGTTGGACATGGCAGCTGTGCCGTTTCGATTCGTGCGCGCCGCTGCTCAGCCGCGGGATAATCATGACCGCAAGAACGCCCAGGATCGCGACCACCGCGAGCAATTCCAAGAGACTGAGCCCGTGTCGCTGCGGACGCCCAATTTGAGGAAGGACCATGTTGAAAATGCCTATTGAGCCTGTCCGATAAGGTCAAACATTGGAAGATAAACGGCGAGCAGAATTCCGCCGACGGCGAAGGCGAGAGCGGCAGTCAAAATCGGCTCCAATGCGCCCACC
This sequence comes from Planctomycetota bacterium, assembly GCA_038520195.1. GTDB lineage: Bacteria > Planctomycetota > Planctomycetia > Pirellulales > Pirellulaceae > Stieleria. The sequence goes on along the minus strand of JBCBLJ010000454.1, from coordinate 1,902 downwards.
ATTGCCGAAAGTTTATTGTCGACGTCCTTCTTCAGATGCTCGCGAATCTGACGCGTCACATCCGCGAGGCGACCGGTTTGCTCCCCAACGATGACAAGTTGGTTCACGACGGGAGGGAACAGGTCGCCCTCACGGTGCAGAGACTGGCTGAAACGCTCACCCCGGCGTACGGCCGAGTAGAGACTTTGAATCCGATGACGCACGTGCCGATTTCCGATCGCGCGTGTTGCCGGTGGCAGCGCTTCAACGAGCGTAAAACCGCTCTCCATCAGGTTCGCGACCACGTCCGAAAACTGGAGGATCGCGATGTTCCGAAGCAAGTTTCCAAGGATCGGAAGGTGGAGAAGATTTCGATCGATCCACATTCGGCTCGTCGGATTCTTCAACAATGCGACGCAACCAAACGCGACGGCACCGATCGCTCCGGCGATCAAGATCCCGTTGGAGCGTATCAGACCGCTCAGATCGATCAGAAGCTGCGTGATCCCTGGTAGTGTGGCACCGGAGTCCGCGTACAACTCTTCGAATGTCGGTATCACCGACACCAACATGAAGGAGACCGAACCGACGCCCGCGACCATCAGGATCGCCGGATACGTCAGTTTTTTTAGCAACAGCGCCATTTGGCCTGATGACTGTTCGAGCTGCAACGTCACCCGCGACAGCGCCATGTCCAGCGCGCCGGCGCGCTCGCCGATCCGAATCTGATTGATCAGATTCTCGCTGAATGCCTGAGGAAAAGCCTTCAAGGAATCCGAAAGCGACTTGCCGCCTTTGATGTCTCGCGCCAGCGCCGTCACGATGGAGCGGTATCGCTTCAGCGAATCATCGCGCGAGATGGTCTCCAACGCACTGAGCAAGGACACGCCGTTGTGGACCAACGTCGTCACGTTGCGCAGAAACAGGATCAGGTCCTTGCGTTTGAATTTCTGTGACGGATCGCTTCCGAATTTGATGGAGTGAAGTGACTCCAGAAAACCCTTCGTCCCCTGTGACCGCTCATCCGGTCGCGCCCCGTTTCGAACCGTAGCTTGACTCATCAGATCAGCCGGACAACTTAAAGTAAACTTCTTCCACCGATGTCAGGCCGCACTTGGCTTGTTCCAAGCCGCCCACGGCGAGTTCGATCATTCCGTCTTCGACCGCGATCTGACGCAATTGACTCGCGGGCAACCCTGACTCAATCGCCGCTTCCATTCTTGGCGTGACCGACATGATTTCGTAAATCGGCACTCGTCCGGCATAGCCCGTGCCGCCACACTCGTCACATCCACCGGGTTGGAAGTAAGTCCCGTTGAAGTCCAAGTCGCTGGGCACCTCCCGCCCCGGAAACAGCTTTTCGACGACCCCCATGTTGATCGAGCATTCCTGTTTGCAATGGTTGCACAAACGGCGAAGCAACCGCTGCGCGATCGATGCCACCAACGCACCGGCGATCTTGAAATGATCGAGTCCCAGGTCGGCGAGTCGCGCGATGGTACCGATGGCGTCGTTGGTGTGCAGCGTGCTGATCAGCAAGTGTCCCGTGAGCGCAGCCTGCACCGAAGTCGTCGCCGTCTCGTGGTCCCGGATTTCGCCGACGAGGATCACGTCCGGATCCTGACGCATCAGGTACTTCAGCCCGTTGGCAAATCCCATTCCGAACTCGCCATTGGCTTGGACCTGATTGATTCCCGGCAAACGAAACTCGACGGGGTCCTCGATCGTCGAGACGTTCTTTGTCGCCGAATCCATGCTGCACAGCATCGAATACATCGTGGTGGTCTTGCCCGAACCGGTCGGCCCGGTCATCACGATGTATTCGATGCTGTGCAGCATGGATTCGGCGACAAAGAACGTCTCGACGATCGAGGACCCCGTCGAGTTTCGTTTGCCGGGAATCAATCAGGTCCAAGCCAATGG
>JBCBLJ010001186.1:0-1679 GCA_038520195.1 Planctomycetota bacterium | reverse complement strand
CATCGCGGTGTCGCCGAAGCAGTTTCTTTGGCCGGAAGCCAACGCGATGTTGTCCGTCGGCAACAGCTCTTGCCATACGGGCCGTCGGAGCCAGCCGCGATGACGAACCGCAATGCTCAATGCCAAGTCAAAACTCTGCATCGCCGCTTCCAGATCGCCCATCTGGTACTGAGCTTCGCCCAACATCGCATACACGGGGATCGCGTCGATCCAGCGACCATTGATGTCGCGGCGGGTGCGGCCCACGGCGAAGTCGAATGCATCGAGTGCAACATCCAGTTCGCCCGTTCGATACACCTCCAGCGCCACGTAGTACTCTCGAGACGGATAACCCGATTGACCGGTGGGAGGACCAAACGGCGTTCCCAGTTGCGCCCGCGCATCGGTGTCTCCAATCGAAAACACGAGACCGATGCCAAGCACCAGAAAAGCGAACCGCGTCACCGACGAATACTTCATTTCGATGCCCAAGTCACCGGTCGTCATCACAGACGATCCGTCCAAAAGGAGAAGAGGATGCCGCACACCAAGGCGGCCCACCCATTCTACGCGACAATCAAAGCGGCGCAGCGGCAATTTCAACCGCCGAAATCTGATCCCGCCCAAAGACTCCCGATTCTTCCGTTCACCGCGCCTTGATTTCGCAATTCGGCAGGCTTTTGGCCAACATCTCGAAACCAGCGGGCGTGATGTTCGTTTTTGCTACCGTCAGATGCTTCAGTTGCTTCATTCTGCTCAGCCGAACGACCGACTCGTCGGTGATCCCGTACGAGTCGTCCAGCAGTAAGCCGGTCAGTTTTGGCAAGCCGCAAATGAGCGTGATGGTCTGGTCCGATGCCTCGCTCAGCTCCAATCGATCCAGCTCACTCAGGCTGGCGAACATTTTGACCGTCTCCGACGTGACGTGCTTTCCGCTCAGTCGCAACACCTTCAAGTGCCTCATCTGGCCGACCACGTTCATCGACCGCGCCGACGTTCTTGTCTTGCGGAGATCCAGCTCTTGGAGCTGTTTGAACTGCATCAGCACCGGCACAATTCGGTCATCGACATCGGTTTGACAAAGCGATAGCTGTTTGAGCATCGCTAGATGCTTGATGTGATCGAGCGTGGAACCATTGATCGGGGCACCTTCGACAACCAGCGAGTCAAGATGCTGCAGGTGCTGGTACGGAACAAAATGATCGTCGCGCAACTTGGGAACGTCTCGCAGCTCGATCGAATTGATCTGCAACTCATAATAGTGCGTGAAGTGTTTTGTCTTTCGACGCTCACGCTTTTCTGTCTCAATGGTCCCACCCTCGCTCCAAACCAGCGATTGAACATCCTTTTCCGGTGAATGCATGATATCGCAGTTTGGTAATTGCTCCGCCAACTCCGAGACGGTTTCCCGCGAGACGTTGACATTCATCAGCTCGAGCCACACCAGGTTCGGCAAAACCTTGAGCGGCTTGAAATCAATCTCACTCATGTCAGTCCGCCAGAACTTGATCCGCCGCACATTCGAACACTCACAAAGATGCTCGATCGATCGCTGACTCATGAATTGTGCGTCGTGCAAAAAGATGCCCGTCAATTGTTCCCATTCTGGCAGTAGCGAAGTAGAAGCGTCGGTGTATTCGTACAGTTCGAGGATCTCGAGTGACTCAAGACCGCGGAGGATCGGTTTTGCGTCCGGACTG
>JBCBLJ010001100.1:0-2097 GCA_038520195.1 Planctomycetota bacterium | reverse complement strand
GATCCTTCTCTGACAGAGACTGGTACAACGCCAGCATATGAGCTTCGACGTCCTCACTGTATCGACCCATGGCAATCCTCCGTGGTAAGCCGGAGGACCCAGTCTAACCGATTGCCGGAGTTATTTACGAACGACTCCTAAGGTCCGCCATCATCTTGCGCATGTGCGGGCTTCGGCCAGCGCGTCGATCGTGGCTCTGAGGGACAGCCGGATATGTGGGAGGAATTGCCAATCCTCAACTGGATGCAACGTCGACGTCTCTTCCTTCATGCGGCAGTAGCGGAGGCCAAGATCACTCTGGTGGAAACCGGGCTCGGTGCGGATGCATGGTGTCGCCGCTCGTCTACACTTCGGCGTTTAGATCGTTTGCTTCAAACAATCCCTTCCACGCGAGATTTCAAGATGCCGTTTTCTTCGCCGCTCCGGCGCACCGCCTTGCTCGGCGTGCTTTGTCAGGCAGCCTTCGTCTCGGTCGCGAGTGCACAAGAACAAGCAGATCGATACCGAATCACTCGTGACGCCGACGCCGCGAAGGAACCTCAATCAGGACGGCTCATTCTTTTCTTCGTACGCGAGGAGCCAGGCTCGCGACGTGGAGCAAGACCCATCAACGGACCATTTTTTGGTAACCCGCAGCCGATTGCGTCGATGGCGGTGAGCGATTGGGCGCCCGGAACGACCATTGAGTTTAAAGACGAGGTGTCTTGGCCGGTCCCGCTGTCGAAGCTGGATGGAGGCTATCGGGTCCAAGCTCTTTTTGATTCGGATTTCACTCAGCGCAACCACACGGCCGGGCCCGGCAACGCTTTCAGTGAGTCAATACCGATCAAGGTTTCCGACGAGAAAAGCGAGACTATCGATCTTGAACTCACCGAGAGTATTCCGCCCTTTAAGTTGCCGGCCGGTACCGAACGCATTCGATTCGTTGAATTCCGAAGTGACTCTTTAAGTGAGCACTACGGCCGCGAGATTAGGCATCGAGCCGGAGTTGTTCTTCCCGAGGCATGGTCCAAAGAGACAACCAAAACGTGGCCGACCGTCTATGTGATCCCGGGTTATGGTGGTCGTCATACCGGCGCCCTTGGATACCGCCGCCGTTTGAATCGCTTGCTGCCGGCCGTCTACGTCATTCTTGATCCGGAATCACCGCTTGGGCACCACGGTTTCGTCGACACCGAGAACCACGGTCCTCGTGGCACCGCGTTGGTTCGCGAGTTCATTCCCTGGCTCGAAAAGGAGTTTCGGTTGAAGCAAGAGGTCGGCGCGCGGGTTGTGACGGGCCATTCGTCTGGTGGTTGGTCGTCGCTTTGGTTGCAGCTGCAACATCCTGATGTGTTTGGAGCCTGTTTTTCCAGTGCGCCCGATCCGGTCGACTTTCGAGCATTTGGGACAGTCAATCTGTATGAAGCGACCAACCTTTTTGAAACCCAGGAAGGAGAGGATCAGCCGTCATTCCGCACCGGTGTTGGTTCGAACGAGCGGGTCCGGATGACGGTTCGACAAGAGACGGGAATGGAGTTGGCCATTCATCCCGACGGCGGTTCGGGGCAACAGTGGGACGCATGGGAAGCCATGTTTTCCCCGCGGGATAAAGCCACGGGTTTGCCTCGCGCAATGTTTGATTCAAAGAGCGGGGAAATTGACAAGTCGGTCGTCGAGCATTGGAAAACGTTCGACATCGGGCGTCTGGTGCGAAGGGACTGGGAGCGGTTTGGAAAGGTGCTGGATCAACGAGTCCGGTTGATGGTCGGCGACGCGGACTCCTTTTACCTTGAACGCGCTGTTCACCTACTCAAGGAAGAGGTCGGTCGGCACGACCACTCAGGCGATGGCTATATCGAGATCGTCCCGGGGGCCGACCATGGGACGATCTCAATGCACACACGAACGCGCTGGTCGCAAGAGATGACCGTGTTTTTTGGACTTCAAAAAGACGCCGCTAACTAGGTTTCACTCCAAGGATTCAGAAACCACGTTTCCGCAGGAGTGCTCCGGTGTCTACATCTCGCCCGCGGAAAGCTCGGAAGCCGTCGGCAGCGTCGATCGTGTCGCCAACTTTAAAAATGTTCTCGTAGAGGCTCTTCGTCAGGGCAGGGT
>JBCBLJ010000925.1:0-3098 GCA_038520195.1 Planctomycetota bacterium | reverse complement strand
GAATCAGTTCCGCGAGAATCGCTTCGCGATCCTCGGCGAGGGCAAACCGTTCCATCAGCCCGATCGGGGCAGCGGTCACCGATGGCGGGGCGACCACGAACACGATCAACACGAGAGCCGCGAGCGTCCAGATCGGGCGGAAGAAGGGGCGTGGATTCATGACTGACCAGGGGGTTCCCGGGGAAACGTGCTGAAAAGAGGCCGCGCGCACCTCTCCGGTGTAACGTAGCCGGTTAGTAGAACCCGCGCAGGCGAGAAATCTTAGGCGATTTCCGAAAATCGCATTTGGTGCAGAGACGCCCGTTCAGACTTCGCTTTCGCGTTCCAGGTTTTCGATCGCCAACTTCAATTGGCGTCTCGCTCGGCTGAGACGACTGCGAACCGTCCCGATCGAGATCTCGAGTACTTCCGCGATTTCTTCGTAAGAAAAATCGTCCATCTCCCGAAGCGTCAAAATGTGGCGATGCTCCTCGGTCAGCGTCCCGATGGCGGAGCGGACGAGTTTGACACGCTCATCACGCAGCATCGGTTCATCGACACCTTCAAAGGAACTCGAGACTTCCAGACCGTTGTCATCGCGGACTTGGTCCAAGGAGACCCTCGCCCGCTTTTTACGGCGACGTGTCAGGGCACTGTTGAACGCGATTCGGTAAAGCCACGTAAAGAATTGGCTATTCCGCTGGAAAGTGTCGAGCTTGACGAAGGCGCGGATGAATGCCTCCTGGGTGACTTCCTCGGACTCCTCGGGCGATCCGGTGATCTGCATCATCGAAGCGAAGAGGCGATCTTGATTCTGCCGAACCAACTCGGCGAACGCATCACGATCACCGGCGAGTGCCCGATCGATCAGCTCGCGCTCCTCGAGTTCTCGTTTGTCGCCCAATCCCACTTCACCTGTCAAACATGTCCACGGCAGCTTTGCACCAACGCAAGAAGCCTACGCGATTGTAGACGCGTAGGCTTCGGATGTCGTCCGCAGAGGAAAGGATTTGTTCCCGGTAGCGTGGGATTAGCCGCGCGACACCGGGATGCGGCGCTTGCCTTGCTCGGGATCGGCCTTGGGAAGCGTGATCACGAGCACTCCATCGGTAAGCGCTGCCGAGACCTGCTCCTGCTCGATCGGATGAGGCAAACGCACCTTACGGCCGAACTTGCCGAAGAGTCGTTCTCGGCGGCGAGCTTTGCGTGACGCCGTCCCGCCGTTGCCCTGCGTGGCTTCGGCCTGTGTGGCTTCGTCCTGGGGATCGTGCCCCGATGACGCTTTACCGTCGTTCGGATCGGGTCGCGAACCGCCGATCGACAAAGTGTCTTCATGGAATTCAATCTCAATGGTGTCCAGGCTGACGCCGGGAACGTCCAGCGTCACGACGTACGCATTCTCCGCTTCATCGATATCCATCGGAATCGGCATGTGACGCGTTCGTTGTTCGGTACGTTCGGCGACTTCACCAAAGAGACCTTCGACCAACGTTCCGACGTCGGTCGCCAAGTCGTCCATTAAGCGAGACGTGTGTGTCGGAAAAACCATACGCATTTTTTGATCCTCCAAAGAGTGATTGTCGCAATCCAAGTTTGGCAGTCTGTCATTTCGACAGATGCGTTTTTCGTAAGCCACTAAACGCAACTGGGATGCCAAAACGTCGAAAATGCAGCGCTTCCGGCGAGCGGTTTTTTGCCCCAAAACAACGCGATGTTTCGTGAGCTGCGAGGCATTGCGAGACCGCGTCTTTCGCACATTGATCTTTGGTGCCGCGACGAAAACTGGTATTCACCAGCAACGCGTTGCCGGGATCCTCGTGAGAAACGTTATGACCGATACCCCGATCGCTTTTGTGACCTTCAATCGCCCCGACTCCGCGGCGCGCTCCTTTGAATCCATTCGGCGGGCTCGCCCCAAAACGCTCTTCCTCGTGAGCGATGGTCCTCGCAGCGATCGTGAGGGCGAAGCCGAGTTGGTTCAACAGACTCGGCGGATCGGCGAACAAGTTGATTGGCCATGCGATGTGCACTCGTTCTATGCGGAAGAAAACCTGGGCTGCGCAAAGCGGATCAGTTCCGCCATCAGCGAAGCCTTTGAGATTGTGGACCGCCTGATGGTGCTTGAAGACGATTGCATCGCGCACCAAGACTTTTACCCCTACTGCGATTCGTTGCTCGAACGGTACGCGGACGATCAACGGATGATGGCGGTGTCGGGGAACAACTTCCAACGCGGCCAGCGCCGGGGCGACGCGAGCTACTACTTTTCGGTGTTCCCTCACTGCTGGGGTTGGGCAACCTGGCGCCGCGCATGGCGACACTTTGATCTCTCTCTTCAGGATTGGCCCTCCTTTCGAGACGAAGGCTTCCTCGGCAACATCTGCAACGAGCGTTATCAGCACGACTATTGGACCCGCATCTTCAACGACTGTTTCGACGGGCAGATCGACAGTTGGGCTTATCCTTGGACCTGTTGCTGCTGGATGAATCAGGGTTTGACGGCGCTACCCAACGTGAATCTCGTCAGCAACATCGGATTCAATCAAGCGGCGACACACACTCGCAAGCGTAGCAACGTCAGCGAGATGACGACCGAATCGCTTGGAGCGATCGTTCATCCCGACCGCGTCGCTCGTCATTTTGAAGCGGACCAATTCAGCGAAAGGACGATCTTCAGCGGCGCGACCCGTGGGGGCGTTCTCAAACGTCTCCGTCGCAAACTCGGCATCACCACCCAGCGGCGCGCGGCGTGAACGCCTCGCTGGAAAAGTGTCTCACGGAGTTGTTGGACACTCCGATCAAGATTGCCGAAGCGCAGCCCCTCAGCGGCGGCTGTATCAGCGAAGTGTTAGCTGTGAAGTTGTCCGTGGAATCGAGCTCCAATCTCCCAAGTCAGATCGTCGTCAAACGCAACGACGTCGCGATGGAAGAGAATTTTCGTTGCGAGGCGGAAGGACTTCGAGCGATCGCCAAGACGCAGACCATTCGTGTGCCGCAACCGCTTGCCAATGGCGTCGTCGATGGTCAAGCCTTGCTGGTTTTGGAGTGGATCGAATCGGCAGCGGTTCGGTCTCACGACGATGGCTTCGTAAGATTCGGACGCGCGCTGGCAAACTTTC
>JBCBLJ010000174.1:0-11998 GCA_038520195.1 Planctomycetota bacterium | reverse complement strand
GCCGCGAATTTTGTGTGGGTGTCTGGTTCCGGCCGGACCTCGCCGCGGCTGGAGTGTTTTCGCGGGAGTGTCGGCGTTTCCAGCTTCTGCTGGTAGAAACGGCTAAGATTCCTCCGGTTGAGGGGTCTTTTGGTGGCCACAAACACGGAGTTTGAAATGCGAATTGTGCTGATTGTGCTTTGCTGCGTTTCCAGCCTTTCCACCAGTTCGCGGCGATCAGTCGCGCAGGCCCCCGCGGTGATCGAGCCGAGTTCGCGAAAAATGCAAGCTTCGCAACTCGACGTTGGAGCGTTTAATGACCTGATGTTGAGGGCGGTCGACAACTCGTCCAACAACGTCAAACGGTCTGCGCCGCCGGGGAGCTACCGGGTCTACGGACGTGTGGTTGACGATCTTGGTGACCCCGTCGCCGGAGTGCAGGTGATGTTGGGGAGCAAGGGCGGCCGCGAAATGTATCTGGCCAACTTTGATCGAACCGACGAGCAGGGACGTTTCGTCGTTCACTCGGATCGATCAAGTAAGTACGTGTTTGCGCGCTCCGGTGACCGCTTTTATCAGCATGCTACCGACGGCAAGACCGATGTCGTGATCTCTCTCCCAGAGATGTACACGGTTTCTTTTAGGCCGCTCAGCTTGGTGGATCGATTCCACGAAACGCTCCGCGTGAATCCCAAGACGACGGACTCCGATTCCGGCACTCAACCGCTGGGTACAACGCGCGTCAAAACGAAGGATGCGATCGCCGGCCGACTTCAACTCGCACCGGGCGACTACCGAATCATCGGATCACGACACATGTCAACAGAAAGCGGCCAGGAGGTTTGGGGGACAGCACACCTGGGCGACATCACGGTTCACGCCGAGGACGAACAATCGTTTTCGCTTCGGCAAGGAGGCGTGGTTGTGAGTGGAACGTTGCCGGAGTCGGCGTCACCCGAGAAGAACTTTGTGGGCGACATCAAGGCGTCGCTTTTCCAGGGCGCCGATGGACGTAACGGGACGTTCGACGTCGTGCTGGGTGACGAGACGACTGGGTTCCGATTCGATGCCGTCCCTCCGGGAACGTACGTGCTCGAAGTTCGTACGATCCCAAAACCGCGAGCGGATCCGCAGGGCGGTGTCCCGGCTTTTCGTGGTTTCCAATTCGCACGCGCCGCGCCGGGTGCGGTGCTAACTCGACAGACGATCGAAGTCACCGACGCACCGATCCAGCTAAAGATCAAGCCCCAGCGCGAAAGTCAGAATCTATCGACAACGACGGCACAGCAGATACGCGGGATCCTTCAATCCGAGCATCCTCAGCCAAACGTTTCTTGGTCGTGGACTGACGTCCAGGTCTCGCAAATCATTCGTCTTACCGATCGCCCCGGGGCTCGAGCAGAGTTGGTGCGATTGATTACTTCCGAGGAGACCCCGGCCGATTGGCGGTACCTTGCATTGAGGACGCTGCCCAGCATGACGCCGCTGCCGGAGGACATTGTTTCGAGGCTGGCCGAGACGTTGCACAACCCTGCGATGGGTCGGTATCGCGGTTCGGTGCTCGACGCGATTCGCAAGATGAGCGATGGCATCGACGCCGTTTCGATCATCATGCCCCTGAAAGAGGATGACGATTGGCGGCTTCGATATTCCGTTGCCGATGCGCTCGGTGAGATTGCAAGCCGATTGATCGAACCACCGGACGAGATCGTCGCAACGTTGATCGAGTTCCTGGACGACCCTCATGGAATCGTGCGAAAGGAGGCGGCAGGGGCGCTGGGTGTTCTGCACTCCCCGGGTGCGACCGAGGCGCTCAAACGCAAGATCGATGATCCCTGGGGCCCGGCTCGCGCGATGATCGCGTGGGCTTTGTTCGAGTGCAGCGATGAAGCGGAAGTTGCCGTGGCGGCAATGATTGATCTGCTGGAAAACGGTGACGAAGAGGGCCGAAAGGAAGCGGCGTACTATCTGCGAATGTTCGACCATCGCGCTCAAGAAGCATTGCCGGTGCTTGAGCGCTGTCTGAACTACACGGGCAAGCCGCCTTTTAACAACCCGAGTGACCTAGCAGAGTATCACTTGCGCGGAAGTGCTGAACGAGCCATCGAGGCGATCGAAGCAAGTGTGATGTGGCGCGACGTTGAGCCACGATTCGAGCTTGGCGTGGCGTCGATCGATCCGAAGCAACACGTTCGTGGCAAGATTCAATGGGGAACGGCAGTCGACGGAGTTCAACTCGGACTCGCGATCGAGTCACCGGTTCAGGATTTCGTCGTCGGCGAGCGACTGCCGATCGTGCTATTGATACGTAATCTCGGCGCGAAGGCGGTAAGGCTGGAGATGGACCGGCGCTTGCCCGATGTGGCTCCCGAGGTGAAGTTTTCGGGCAAACGCCAGTTCGTCGTGCACTCGCGCGTTCTGCTGGCTCCCAATCACGTTCTGTTCGATGTGCTACCTGGCGAGACGTGTTGGGTGGCACACAACGGAGTCGGGTTGGGCGAAGCGCCGGCCGAAGGGCTCTGGCTACCCTACCTGAGGGAGCCTAAGCCGGCGCCCTACTCGGTCAGACAGCGTTATCGATTCGAAGTGCATGATGTCGAACGGCGAACGAAGAGGCGAATCTGGTTGACGACGGGTGACGCAGCGTTCAACGTCGTGAGCCCGTAACCGCTCCGGTTCGAACGCGTCGCTGCCCATCCTGTCGACGCATCGTTTCTCAAGGTGCCATGGTTGGCAACACTGAACCCCTCCAAATCATCCGGAGTGGTTCGTGCGTTTCATCGCTCGTTTTGGACTCGCGGCGGCCATGACCGACCTCACGATGTGTGTTGCCTTCGCTGATGAGCGCGAGGAGATCGTGCGTACCGCGTGATCGCCTGAGGACTTGCGATGCGTCGCCGCTCCTCGTCAGGATGGCCGATTAGAAATCCTCGTTTTTCACGGGATTGGCAAGCGCAACCTTGGAATTCGGACAATCGGTTTGCCACCGCGGTGTGGACGGCCCAAAATGCCCCGTTCGAATGTCCCCTTCAGTCTCCCTCGCAGAGAACCCAATCATGTCTGTCTGTTCGGTAGTGAGTCGCATCATGTCCTTTTGCGTCGTGCTGTTTGTCGCAACTTCGCTGGTGGCCAGTAGCGCACGAGCTCAAATGGCGCCCCCCGGTCCCGAAATGGATGTCTATAAGAAGGACGTTGGCGAGTGGGATTGCGTCATCAAAGCCTGGGGTGAACCCGGGGCGGAACCCATGATCACGAAGGGTTCCGAATCAAATCGAATGTTCGGTGGCTATTGGTTGGTCAGCGAGTTCAAGGGAAACATGTTTGGAAGTGACTTTGAAGGCCGTGGTATGTACGGCTATGACACAAAGAAGAAGAAATACGTTGGAACTTGGGTCGATACAATGGGCCCCTACATGATGCAAACCGAAGGGACATTCGACAAAAAGACGAAAACACTGACGGTGGCTGGCGATTCACCAGGCCCCGATGGCGTTTCGACGTTTACCTACACCATGACAACGCGCTATGGCGACAGTGAAAAGGTCATGGCGATGCACATGCAGCCCAAGGGCTCGGGTGACGATCAACGGATCAAGCTGTTTGAGATTAGCTACACAAAGAAGAAGTGAACGTTCCTAGCGCGATGATCAGGTCGGCGACGCGGGCTCTCTTTGTGGATACCGCCGCGTGCCGGCACAGTGGTTTCGCTCGCTCCTGGAGCTTGTTTCCGACATCGCGCTCATTCTGATTCGGCTCGAGAATGAGCAACAAAAAACTCCTCGACGGATTCAACCGCCGAGGAGTTTTTGATGTTCATGGCGACGACGGTTTTGACAACCGCCGCTCACGCGATCACTGACTGACCAGTTCAACCGCCTCGCGTTGTTCGACGGATAGATCGAACCGGTCCAAGTTCATCACCTTGTTCCAGGCAGCGACGAAGTCTGCGACGAACATCGCTTTGCCGTCTTCGCAGGCGTACGCTTCGGCGATCGCACGCAGTTGGGAATTCGAACCGAAGACGAGATCGACTGGAGTGGCGGTCCACTTCATCTCACCGGACTGGTCCCGGCCTTCAAAGAAGTGATCGCAGACGGCGGACTTTTTCCAAGTCGTACCCATGTCGAGCAGGTTCACAAAGAAGTCATTCGTCAGGCTACCCGGCTGATCGGTGAGCACACCGAGATCAGCGAGTGGGCCTTCACCGGAGTTGGCTCCGAGCACTCGCAGGCCGCCGACAAGGGCTGTCATTTCCGGGGCCGAGAGGTTGAGCAATTGGGCTCGGTCAACCAACAGTTCTTCGCCGGGACGATCGATTTCTCGAGCGATGAAGTTTCGGAATCCGTCCGACTTTGGCTCCAAGACCGCGAAGGACTCGACGTCCGTCATTTCCTGTGTCGCGTCGGTGCGGCCCGGTGCGAACGGAACGACGACGGTGTGTCCGGCTTTCTTCGCGGCCGCTTCGACACCGGCGCATCCGCCGAGGACGATCAGGTCTGCGAGAGAAACTTGCGTTCCGTCGCTGCGTGAGCCGTTGAACTCGGTCTGAATCGCCGTCAAAGCGGTCAAGACCTTCGCGAGCTTCTCCGGTTGGTTGACTTCCCAGTCTTTTTGCGGGGCCAGGGCGATCCGGGCGCCATTGGCACCGCCGCGCTTGTCACTACCACGGAACGTCGATGCTGACGCCCAAGCGGTCGAAACGAGATCCGAGATCGAAATCCCCGACGCGAGGAGCTTCGTCTTCAGCTCAGCAATTTCCTTTTCGCCAACCAGCTTGTGCGAGACGGCCGGAACAGGGTCTTGCCACAACTGAGCTTCGGCAACTTCGGGCCCGAGCAAACGCGAGACGGGGCCCATGTCGCGGTGCGTGAGCTTGTACCACGCCTTGGCGAAGGCTAACCGGAACTCCTCGGGATTCTCGTGGAATCGTGTCGAGATTTCCTTGTACGCTGGGTCCATCTTCAGCGCGAGGTCTGTGGTGAACATCATCGGCGCGTGAGACTTGCTGTCGTCATGGGCGTCGGGAACGGTGCCTTGCGCGGACTCGTCAGTCGGCGTCCACTGCCAAGCCCCGGCAGGGCTCTTGACCAGTTTCCAGTCGTAGTCGAACAGCGCTTCGAAGTAGCCGTTGTTCCATTCGGTCGGAGTGGTGGTCCAGGCTCCTTCCAAACCACTCGTGATCGTGTCGCCGCCGTTACCGGTGCCATACTTGTTGGACCAGCCGAGACCCTGCTCCTCGATCGTCGCGCCTTCGGGTTCGGGACCGACGTTGTCGGCACTCGCGGCACCGTGTGCCTTACCAAACGTGTGACCGCCAGCGATCAAAGCGACGGTTTCTTCGTCGTTCATCGCCATGCGGCCGAAGGTCTCGCGGATGTCTTTCGCTGCCGCCATCGGATCAGGCTTACCGTTAGGGCCTTCGGGGTTGACGTAGATCAAACCCATTTGGACGGCCGCGAGCGGGTTATCCAGATCGCGGTCTCCTGAGTACCGCTTGTCTCCGAGCCATTCGCTTTCCGGTCCCCAGTAGATGTCGTTTTGAGGCACCCAGACGTCTTCGCGGCCGCCGGCGAATCCAAAGGTCTCAAAACCCATCGATTCCAGCGCGACGTTACCGGCCAGAATCATCAGGTCGGCCCAGGAAAGACTGCGACCATACTTTTGCTTGATCGGCCAAAGGAGTCGACGAGCCTTGTCGAGGTTGGCGTTGTCGGGCCAGCTATTAAGCGGTGCAAATCGCTGCGTTCCGTATCCCGCACCGCCACGGCCATCGGCGATCCGGTAGGTGCCGGCACTGTGCCATGCCATGCGGATGAACAGCGGGCCATAGTGGCCGTAGTCGGCGGGCCACCAATCTTGCGAATCCGTCATCAAAACGTTGAGGTCTTTTTTGACGGCGTCGAGGTCCAGTTTGCTGAACGCTTCGGCGTAGTCGAAGTCCTCTCCCATCGGGTTCGCCTGCGGCGAATTCTGGTGAAGGATTTCGAGGTTCAGTTGGTTTGGCCACCAGTCAGCGGTGGTGTACGAACCGGCAGCCGTGTGCCGGATATTGGTCAGTCCCGGACTCATTACCGGGCACTTGCTCGTTGCTTCCATTTTGGCTTTCGTGGGGTTGATTGGTTCGGTGGCACCCACTGCGGTGGGGATCATCGCGAGCCCAAAAACGAGCAGCGATGGAATGCAGCGTGAACCGAGGATCAGGTGAATCGTTTGAGGAAGGCCTACTGGCACAGATTGTACCGCAGCCGCCTTTATAGAGTGTTTCATCATGCCTTTCCAAAGCATTGGGGAACGAACAGGCTTTCGCAATGGGCCGGGTGCCCGTGGATTTGGAGAGTATTGGAAATTGTGAAGCCTGCGTCCAATGCATGCATCACATCTTTTCCATGCGTAGAACGCATTTCTGTCACCGCTCGCGGTCAAAACGAATGGGCGTCGTGATCACCGGTGCCGAAGAACGACTGATCGAGCGCGGCTTTCGGCGCAGAGATGCCTCGCGAGATCGGGTTTCAAGCGCCGAAGCCCAAGCCCTTTCGCCACGCGACGGCCTGTTGCTCTCGGCCTAATTCTTCGGTGATCGACTCCCAATCGTCATGGGCGGCGCGTAATGCGTCTGCGGGATCGCGTTCGCCGGCGAGGCACTGACGGACGCGTTTATCCAATGCGCGGTAGTAGCGATGAGCGTTTGGCAGCGCGAGTGGAGGGACAACGCGACGAGCTTCCAAACGCTGTGACAGCCACTTCATGTAAGGGCTCGGTTGCGACGAATCAGCGCCCGGAGCCTGTCGGGTGTTCGAGCCCAAGCTCATCGCGTTTCGTATTCCCGCTGCGGTTTCACCGCCGGCAAGCCAGCCAAGGAATTGCTTGGCGGCATCGGTTTGACGGCAACCTTGGCTCACCGCCGCGAGTGGGGCGGCAAAGTCAAAGTAGAGCCGTTCGATTTCGCACTCGAGCGGGCAATCCGATACCGTCAACTCGAACGTTTCTGCGTTGTCGGTTTCCTCGGCCGTGGGGTTCTCGATGGGGGTGACTTCAAATCCGATCCCACCGCGAAGTTCGCCGCCGCGCACTGCACTCCAAATGGCCGGAGGATCGAGATCGGCTGACTTGGAGACCTTGGCGGTGTCGGCGAATTGGGCGAGCACTGCAACGTAGTCTTCCTCGGTAAGCTCGGGCTTTAACGACTTGCGGTCAAACAGCCAGCCGCGGCGAACGGTTGTCGCGCAGCGGTTGAGGAACGACGACGCAGCCCAGCCCTCGCTGGTGGGTTCGGCGACTCTTCCGCCGAGGTCTTTGACCCAATCGTGATACTCCGCCCAGGTTGCACAGGCCGGTTCCGAGTCGATGGAGAGAACGGAGAACAGTTTTGCACCGAGCGGGATGCCGAGAGTTTCGCCACCATAGTTGCCCAAGCCGTTTTTTACTGCGGGGGGAACCGCACCGAATTGCTCGTCATAGTCCTGGAGCGTCGCGTCGGTGAATCTCACGATGGCTTCGTCGCGATCAACTTGTCCGATCGCGTATTGGGGAAGGATTGCTGCATCCGCGTCGGCGATGTGATCCGCGATGGTCTCGGTCTCGCCCGAGCCGAGGCGTAGTGGCGAGAGGACATCGATTTTCAGTGGCTGTTCCATGGTCATGGACCAAGCACGTCGCAGCGTTTCGGCTTCCAACTCGGTACCGACGAGAACGATTCGGAGCGGAACATCGATGCGTGGCGATCGAGTCGGCCTCTCGTCGGTCGCTTGATCGGTCCCGGAGCACCCCGTCATTCCCGCGACGCTTGCCATCGTCAGCCACGTGAGTGCTTCGCGGCGAGTGTTCTTCAGCGTGCCGTGGGCAACGGTTGTGGAGCGGCGTGGCATGATTCGATTGCGTCCCGGTGGCCGTACGTCAGTGGAGGAATTGCCAAGGAGTCGTGAGGGATTCGCCAGGGGGGGCCGATGCAGATACACCTTAGCGCGATAGGATACGCATCAACCGAAGGTCAGGTTCGATCCTGATCACTCGCCGCATCCAATGATCCAACTCACTCACAGCAGGCGGAGTTTGATGAGTCACTACCTGGGAATTGATATTGGCACCAGTGGCACCAAGACGCTGCTGATCGACGCCGGTGGCAAGGTCATCGCCGAAGCTGATGCGTCGTACCCGATGGCGCAACCTCGCCCAGGATGGACCGAACAAAACCCCGAAGACTGGTGGAAAGCCACCGTCAAGACGGTTCGCGCGGTGATGAAAAAGTCCAAGTGCAAGCCGGCGGATGTCAAAGCGATCGGGCTCAGCGGGCAAATGCACGGCAGTGTCTTTCTCGACGAGGACAATCAAGTGATTCGGCCTGCGTTGCTTTGGAACGACCAGCGGACGGAAGCGGAGTGCGAAGAAATCACGTCGGCCGCGGGCGGCCGAAAACGCCTCATCAAAATGGTTGCCAACCCCGCACTGACCGGGTTTCAGGCCCCAAAAATCCTGTGGCTTCGCAACAACGAAAAAGACGCGTTCGACCGACTCGCCAAGGTGCTGCTTCCCAAGGACGAGATTCGCCGACGATTGACCGGCGACTATTTCACCGAAGTCAGCGATGCCAGTGGGACGCTTCTCTTGGATGTGGTCAAACGCAAATGGAGTAAACCACTGCTCACGAAGCTGGGCTTGGATGAAGGACTGTTGCCGACCGTGGTCGAGAGCGAGCAGGTGACCGGGACCTTAACCAAGGCGGCCGCCACGAAGTTGGGGCTAACGACCGATTGCAAGGTCGTTGGGGGTGCGGGCGACTGCGCGGCCGGCGCGATCGGAAATGGGGTGGTGAAAAAGGGAGTCCTCAGCACTTCGATCGGTACCAGCGGGGTCATGTTCGTTCACAGCGACGAGCCGCAATATGACGTCGACGGGCGACTGCATACGTTTTGCCACGCGGTCAGCGGCGCATGGCACATGATGGGTGTCAACCTCACCAGCGGAGGTTCGCTGCAGTGGTGGGTCGAATCCGTGCTGAAAGGTTTGTCCGGGTTCAACACCAAGGAACTCTATCGGGCCGCTACGCTGGAAGCCGAAAAGTCGAATCCCGGGAGCAACGGTCTTCTGTTTTTACCGTACTTGAATGGCGAGCGAACACCGCACGCGGATCCGAGCGCCCGCGGTGCATTCGTTGGGCTGAATCTCACCCATGGGCGCGGCCAGATGACCCGCGCCGTCATGGAAGGAATCACGTTTGCTCTCCGTGACAGCCTTGAAATCATCCAATCGCTTGACGTCCCGGTCCGCGAGATTCGTGCGTCCGGTGGCGGCAGCAAGAACCCGTTCTGGCGTCAGATGCAAGCCGACGTGTTCGGTAAGAAGATTACGACGCTTCAAGTCGAGCAGGGACCGGCGTACGGTGTCGCGTTACTCGCCGCCGTCGGTGATGGGGCGTACAAGAACATTCAAAACGCCTGCAAAGCGACCATCGCGGTGGCGGATCAAACCTCATCGGACCGAAAGGCTGCGTCGGTGTACAACGACTTGTTTCCGATTTATCGCAACTTATACGCCAACCTCAAAGAGTCGATGGGAACCCTCGCGGGATTGCAGGCGTAAACACTCCGGAGGTAAGCGATGCAATCGGTCGAAGTGAAAGTCGTTGACAACGTGGCCACGATCGTGATGGATCGAGCCGAAAAGCGCAACGCGCTGGACCGCCGGTTGACGTCCGAACTCGGTCAAGCGTTCTCCGATTTGCACCAGCAGAAGAACGTCGCCGCGGTCGTCATCTCGGGCAAGGGACAGGATTTCTGTAGCGGGATCGATCTTGCGATGCTCGGAGACATCGCCGAGATGAATCCCGTCGAAGCCCAGGGGGAGTGGATCGCGGTGTGGACCGAGTTGACGGAACTCTGTGAGACCATTTTGCGATTTCCGAAGCCCGTCGTCGCGGCGGTCGATGGTCATGCAATCGGAGCCGGGCTGGCGCTCGCGTTAGCGACAGACCTCGTCGTGCTATCCAGGACCGCGCGGCTCTCCGCCAATGCCGCGGCCCGCGGATTAATTGGCGGCGTGACTGCCCCGCTGCTCTCCTTTCGTTTTGGCGCGTCGATCGCGGCGCGGATGCTGTTGACGGCCAGCGCCATCGAGGCGGACGAAGCGCATCGGCTAGGCATGTGCTGCGAGGTTGTCGAGTCGGATCAAGTGTGGGTCGCCGCCAACGGCTGGGCCAAACGCTGTACCGCCGGGCCGCACGAATCGGTGCTCGCGACGAAACGGATGCTGAATGAGAACATCGGTGAAACGCTCCTCACTCACCTCGCTTCTGGCGCGATCACGGGCGCAACGCTTTGTAGCACCGAGTCTGCGTCGGAGGGGATTCGAGCGTTTGTTGAAAAGCGCGACCCGGAATGGCCGTAGCGATTTTGAGCTAGCCTTGCGGTTTTCCGAGGGCGATGCTGATTGCTTGCTCATAGTCTTCGAATGAAGATGTCGGAAGCAACTCGATGTCTTCAATGACGTGATCGGCGTTCAGCAAAAAGATCGCGGGGGCTGAGGCAACGTGCCATGAATCGGCGATCGGGCCCTCTAGCCCGTCCCACCAGCATCGCCAGGTAATCTCTCCCGAACTCCGGGACGCCTTTAACGTCTCAATTTTCACATCTCGGCTGACGCTCAGCACCACAAACGGTTTGCCTTTAAAGCGTTCGATCAGCTTGCGTTTGATCGGGTAGAGCTCTTTGCAGCTCACGCACCAATCTGCGGAGAAGGTCAAAAGAACGGCTTTTCCCTCGTAGTCGCTGAGTCGAAACCGCTTCGACTCGGAGTCGCGTCCGAAGATCTCAATCGCCCGTTGTCCAGGGGCGACACGGGTTCGTTCATTCGTCAACGCGCGGGCGAGCGCACCGTACGTTTCGCGACGCGGCTGGGGCACTCGCTCCAGCAGAATTTTGCCCGGTCCGTAGAATCGCCACCCCGACGACTCGACATTCGCATAGTCCGATGCGACCGCTTGCAATAACCTCTCGATCTCGGCAATCGACTCATCTTTGTCGTAGGGGAGCTTTTGTAAGTGGGGCGTAATGACGAGCTTCCAGTGTCTATCGAAGGCATTTCGAATCTCCTTCTGCTTCAACAATCGGAGGGAACGCCGCTCATATTGATCGCGGTAGTGGAGGTATTTTGCCAACGCCAGTCCCGCGGCGGCTCGTGCTTCGCGATTGTGCCCCATCTTGAAGCCATATCGCAGGAACTCCTCCGTTCTCCTAGACGGGATCGCACCTTCAAGTAACGTGAATAGAATCGCAATCCGGGAATCTGCCATATGATGTTCCCGTACGACGGTGATCGCTTCTTCTTTGATCCGCCACGCTGTTCCATGCAGTTCGCCCGTCTGGGTCCCGCCTCTCCAAATAGAAAACGCGAGCGAGTCGAATGCAAACGGGGATTCCTGATTTGTTTTCGCAAACTCAAGGAGTCGAGGAAGGACCTGAGAATCCGGGGAGGGCCTGGATGCCGCCTCGTGATAGAGCTTTAGGTATTGCTCATCGGACGTGTGTGCTGCGTATTCTTGCTGTTCGTCCAAAGTCGATCGTACTCTTTGCCGATTTCGTGGAGTTCAGCTTCGGCAGACGAAACCTCCTGGGTCAAACCGACGCTTGGCGGGACGACAGAGGAGTAAGCAAAGAGGATCGTAATCAGCACAATTGGTTGCGATCGCACCGGAAGTCCAAGGTGTTGAGGGCGAAAATCCTGAGACATCTCTCACTCGATGGCTCGACATAGCGGAATGGCGAAGACAAGCATCGACGATCGTCCGTTCCTCGTTTCCGCATCGATCTGCGCTCTTTCGGGAGTGCAATTTAACCATCCTCGCGGCTGCGTGCTCGGCAAATTACTGTGCACTTTGCTCTTAAAAGGTGCCAGGCACCATCTGGACGAAGCGGTTTGGGTTGTTTATTCTCTGCGTGGAGGAATTTGAGATGGGTAGACCGCTGCGGAATGAACAGTTTGGGGCCGATGAGGTGGCGATTGTGCACTGCGTCCAGCGGTGTGTGCG
>JBCBLJ010000823.1:0-3730 GCA_038520195.1 Planctomycetota bacterium | reverse complement strand
CACTGGCCATGATCGGGGAGGCTTCGGCTCACAACAGCGGTGGCGGCGTCGACCGTTTTCAGTTTGATCTTGAACTCGCCAACGATAGCGGTCCCGGCGGCATTGCAAATTCCGACGGTGTGACCAATGACGCAACGATCTCGGGCAATATCTCGTCGCCACTCGGCGTGAACTCCGTCCTCGCGCAGGTGGGAAACGAATCCGCGGTCGAAGTACCGCACCAATGCGGCTCATTCGTTTTTGATCCCGCATTCGAGAGCGATGGAAGCAACGACGGCGCACAAGTCATCCGTGTGACAGCACTCAATAGCCATGGCCAAGCAACCGAGCCGTTCGAGTTGACTCTCGATACAACCGCGCCTGACCTGGAAATTGGAATTGCCCCCGAAGACAACACCGGCCTTCCTGGAGACCACGTGACCAGCCGATCGGTGGTTGCCCTCACTGGTTTCAGCGACGCCCAGTCACCGGTGCGGATCGACGGTCGAGACCAGCAAACGGTCGCGGATACGGTCGGCGAGTTTCGGCTCGACGGGATCGATCTCGTTTCGGGTGAGAATGCGTTCCAGGTGACTGCCGTTGACGTTGCAGGAAACGAAACGGTCGTTGACGTTTCCGTCGTTCGTTCGCCGAGCGAATTCGAGGAGGACCAGTTTGTCGGCATCTTTGGGTCGGATTCGTTGCCACAAGATAGTGATTCGACCCCAATCGTCGATGTGAACGAGCCGAGTTTACCGCTCGTCGCCGCCGATGACGAGGTCGTTCAGTACGTCGCGACACTGCTCAACGATGACTTCGCCACCGACTTGGTCACGGTTTCACGTTCGACCGACGAAGTACTCCTCTACTTCGGTGACCCAAGCGGCGAACTGGGTGAACCGCTCCGGCTTGCCAGTGGCGGCGCTACTCCAAACGCGGTCTGGGCCGGTGACTTCATCGGCGATCGGCGGCCCGACATCGCCGTCGGGCACGACGACGGAACACTCGCGTTCATTGAGGGAGTGAACGACAAGACGTTCCGATTGCGACCGGAACTCGCGATCGCGGGACTCGGAAGAATTGTCGATCTGACCGCTTCCGACTTTGACGGCGATGGAGACCTCGACTTGGTCGTCAGCGGCGGAGACCGCGTGACCTGGCTGGACAACGACGATGATCCATCGACCAACAGCCCGATCATCAACGGAACGTTCACGCCGGACTTGCGCGGCTGGAGCTTTGGTTCCGCGGGCGCGCAAGACGATGGCATCGAGGGTGAAGTTCGACTCGGCGATGGCCATGTCCAGTTGGTCGAAAACGACTCGTTCCTGGTCTCACTTCAGCAAACGATCACGATTCCTGAGTCACCACAAACAATCACGTTTGACTTGCTGGAATTGGAGTTGGGACAAACCCAGGGACATCTTCCCGATGCCTTCGAGGTTTCGCTCCTCGACGGTGCCGGGGCGAGTCTCGTCCCGCCGATCGCGACACACGCGACTTCGTTACTTAATGTCGCGCCTGACGGCACCATGCAAATGGGCGTCGCAACGACCGCCGATGGCACTCGGGTCACCGTCGATATCTCCGGTGTCACTCCGGGAACGGAGGCCACGCTTTACTTCGACTTGATTGGCAATGAGTCGAATGTTGCCTCCGCCGTTGCATTCAGCAACGTCGAGATTTTTCCCGCCGCGGAACGACTGGAGACGTTTTCGGCGTTCAGCTTGCCCGGCCCCTTTGGCGTCACATCGGGAGTCGGTTACAGCGATGTGAACGGTGACGAACGGTTGGACGTTGTGGTCGAAGATGCCGTTGCCGGTCCGTTCCATGTCTTTCTTGGGGACGCGAACGGCGGCTTCGTTCGCGAGGATTCTAACCAACGGACGGCTGCGGAGGGCGAGGCTGTCAACCTTCAAATCGAGATCGGCGATCAGGTGAGTCAATCGCTGGCACAACCTGGCGAAATCGATCGCTTCACGTTCGCCGGCGTTGCCGGACAGCAGCTGTTCTTCGATGCTCAGCAAACCACGGGGTTGCAGAACTGGACGTTGACGGCCCCCGATGGGACCGAGGTTTTTCGCGAAGGCCTCACCGATCGAGAAGCAATCGTCTTGGCCGAGACGGGGACGTTCACCCTCGCTGTGAGTGGATTTTTAGCTGCCAACGGTCCTTACCAATTTCAAATTCACGAGGTTCCCGAGACGATCCCCGAGTCGATCGCGATTGGAGATCCGCTGGAAGCTACGCTTGGCGTCCCGGGTCAGGAACTCCACTATGAGTTCTCACTTACCGAAAGCCGATCTCTGTTCTTTGACGTGACCTCCAACGAAGGGCTTCTCTCCTGGACGTTGACGGGCCCTGGGATGACGACGCTTTTCGATGCTGCCACCATCGATCAAGGCGTCGTTGCGTTTGCGGATCCTGGCGACTATGCGCTGCGCATCGACGGCGAGCTGGACACGACGGGCACCTTTGAGTTTCAGATTCACGATGTGACGCCGGGGCCGCCCGTTCCGCTCGCGTACGAGGATGGAGTCTTTGCCGAGATCGAGACTCCTGGTCAAACAGATCACTATTCCGTTGATGCGGCGAGCGGCGACATCGTGTTCGTCGAAACACGCCTGGGCAACTCCTCAGACCTTGCGATCAAACTGGTTGATCCCGCTGGCGACACGGTGTTCGAAGGTGTGTTCGATGACCTGCCACCGATCACGCTGACCCAGTCAGGACAGCATGTGATCGAGGTCACCGGCATCGGGGACCACACGGGCCACTACGAGCTGGTCGCTTGGAGTGTCCCGACGGCGCCGACGACGGTGATCGACGACGGCGTTCCGATCATCGGTGCGATTACCATCCCTACACAGACTCTGGATTACGAAATCGTCTTCGATTCGGGAGACGAGATCGTCTTTGACGCGATCTACGGTGCCGACTCGGACCTGCGATACTCGCTAACCGCACCATCGGGGCTGTCGGTGTTTCACTCCGTCCAAGACGATCAAACCTTGGTGGTTGCGGAGTCCGGCACCCACACCCTGACTGTTTTGGGCGAAAGCAAATCGGTGGGGCCATTTAGCTTTCAAGTCGGCCAAGGTTCGATCGCCCCGCCAATCCCCGAAGCCGCCAATCTTGTGGTGGAACAGTTGATCGCACCGCGTCGCATGACCGGTAACCCGGCGATGCTCGAAGTCTCTTGGACGATTCGAAACGAGGGCGATGTTGAAATCCCGGCGGGAACGATCCTCACACATCACTTTCATCTATCCGCCGACTCGAACCTGGATTCGCTCGAGGCGGATCCGCGAATCCAAGCATCCTCCAATGTTCTTGCCACACCACTGGAACCCGGGCAGTCGATCACACTGAATGAACCGCTCTCGTTACCGAAGGACATCGACGCGGACCTGTTCGTGTTGGTCAATGCGGATGCCCAGAATACCGTCTTCGAAGATCAACTCGAACAATCGGACAACGTTGCGGCGGCACCGGTGATCGTCAGCCCATTGGCGAGAGAGTTATCGGGGGAGCCAATCCTGGACGTCGCGATTGACGACGGCGCGGCATTTCCCATCGGCTCAGAGGTCTCATTGAACGGCTCGGCGATCTCCGCTCCCGGTGCGACTAATGCTGTTTTCATGCTCGATCTTTCCGGCAGCACGCGTCACATCACGGACTTGGATGCCAACTTCGACGGACAGGTCAACAACGATGACGACCTCAACGGCGACGGGCGTGTCGGCGATCT
>JBCBLJ010000289.1:0-9130 GCA_038520195.1 Planctomycetota bacterium | reverse complement strand
GAAGGCTCGAGCACCGATAATGATTCTTCAAGCTCCGGTTCACGACCCGACTGGTGGCCAGAGGATTGGCCGTGGCCGCCGGAATCTGAAGAGCCTGTTGAGATTCTCACTCCGCCTCCGATCCACACATGGCCGCGACTACCGCCCGACCATCTGTACCACGTTCCGCCCGGCTACTCCGCGCCCGATAACCTGCCACCAGGCCATCCCGGCAAATACTACCCCGACATGCCGCCCGATCCCGTTGTGTACCCCGTTGAAGATGACGAGGAATCGGTCGGTGATGAGAGCCAAGCCTGAGTCAGTGACGCTTCTTGCTCTTCCAGGTGCCGCCGTACTGGTAGTGAACGTTTCCTGGCGTGACGACTTTAAGGCAGCCTGGGCAGACAAAGATCCAGGCTCCATCCTTCTCTGTGCGAATGCGATAGAGAACGTCGTTCGTTTGCTCGCAACGGCTACACGGTTTCGTACGAACTCGCTTGATCTTCACCATCGGCTCGCACTAGCCTCGCTGTGACTTAGCTCGGAAACGGCGAGGTTCATTGCCCGCTTCGGTTTGCGAGAACTTGACCTCGTGTTTGGTCACTCGACCTTGCGTTCTTCGCCGCCACATTTTGAACGAACTCGCCTTCATCTCCCGACGCATCAGCTTGATGACTTCACCAGGTGAAAGCCCGTATTGCTGGCGGATTGCATCGAAGCTGGTTCGATCTTCCCAAGCCATCATGATGATGCGGTCGATGTCGGCGCGGCTCAATTCCTGGCGTCGTTCCGTCACTTCAGTTTCCCCCGCCATCGCAAGCTGTCTTGGTTCCACGCCACCAACGCATTCGTATCGCCGGCAAGTAATTGCTCGGCCATCGCGATGCACTCTCGCAGTTGCTCATCGCCCAGTTGTCTGTATGCGGTCAATCGCCGATCCAGATGGTTGTACCAGCAGTCGCCAAACAGACGATCCAGAATGATTCGCATAAAGCAGTGGTCCTCGGCCAAGATCCAACCGAGCCGGCGTGCTTCTGCCGGAAGCTCGACGCGGGTCAGCTCGAGGTAGCGATCTTGCAACTCATATCGATGCGATGCACCCAATTCTTCTTCGACGGACATGCCATAGGATTGGTGAGCGTCAATTCCCTGGCACAAGACTTGCTAGCCGGCTCGCTATAGTCGTCCAGATACGAAATTGGAGGTAGTTGGGATGAAACGGCGGATGATCTATGTGGCTGCAATGGTTGGAGTCGTCGGTGTCGCGGCGGCGGCGTGGACGATGACCGTCCGAGCCGGATACGAGTCGGCGGAATACAAGGTGGTCGAATCTGACGACAATATCGAGATTCGCGAATATCCGGATCTGATGCTAGCGGCGACGGATTCGAAAATGGACTCCCAGGGACGCGATGGCAGCTTCATGCGCCTGTTCCGTTACATCAGCGGTGCGAACGAAGGCGAGCAAAAGATCGCCATGACAACGCCCGTGTTCATGGAAGGTGAAGTCGGAAAGTCAGACGTCTCGATGGGTTTCGTGATGCCCAAAGAAGTTGCTGAGGAAGGCGTGCCCGAACCGAAGGGTGCCGGCGTGAAAATCCGCAAGCGCGAGGGTGGTCGCTTCGCCGTGATTCGCTTCTCGGGCCGACTCGACTCGCGAGTAGCCAAAGAGAAAGAATCAAAGCTTCGCGAGTGGATGAAATCGCGAGGGCTCGAGGGTCAGTCGAAAGCAGAAGCGGCCGGCTACGATCCGCCTTTTACTCCAGGACCACTGCGACGCAATGAAGTTTTGATTCGGCTCAACGACGCAGCGAACGGGGAAGCTGAGTCATGAGCCAAGCGACAAGCACAAATTGGAAGGTTGAAGTCTTCTACGACGGCGAGTGTCCGCTTTGCCTGCGCGAGATCAAGATGCTTCGCTGGATGGATCGCAGGAATAACATCCGCTTCACCGACATTGCCGATCCTGCGTTTCGTCCATCGGACTATGGCAAAACGATGCAGGAGTTCATGGACGAGATCCAAGGACGACTGCCCGATGGATCTTGGATCATCGGCGTCGAAGTCTTTCGCCGTTTGTATGCGGCCGTGGGACTTGGTCCTCTCGTAGCAGTCACTCGACTACCTGGCATTTCACACGGGCTCGATCTTGGTTATCGAGTCTTTGCGAAGAATCGACTTCGATTAACAGGACGATGCAACGCGGGAACCTGTGAAGTCAACTGACTTTTCTCGGTTTGGCTCTTGGAAGCCGGTCGCGCTGTGCACGAAACTCAACTAACCATTCGATGTCATGCACAGCATGACCTACCGCTTCTTAAACAACCCTCGATAAAGATCACTAGCGATGTTTGGAAATAGCAAAGACAAGCTGCAAGCGAAGTACAACAAGCTCATGCAAGAGTCTTACGACCTTTCAACCGTGAATCGGAAGAAGAGCGACCAGAAGCGTGCCGAGGCCGAGGAGATTGGCAAGCAACTCGATGAGTTGGAGAAGCAAGCTTAGGAAGACAGCGAGGAAAAAGCGGTAGCCTGCAATTTACGATTGGGATCCAACGATGACATACGCCCGCGCTCGTCTACTGCTTGGCATGTTCGGTGTTGGTTCGATCGTCGTGTTGAGTACCGCTCTACTTCTGACGCAATATCCGCTTGAAGTTTTACCCGGCTCCGAATCGTGGAGTGCCGGTGACTTTACCGCTTTCATGTTGCTCTTCGGTTGCTTGGTTGCCGTCCTCTTTCCGATGGATTTGCTCGGCGGATACTTGCTTCCGAATCGCTGGCGACCGAACACCATCTCACTCGGGAACTTCTTGGCTGGTTGGCTCCGCGGTGTCTTTGTCCAGGGAACGCTGTTTGTTGCGGCCAGCCTGCTGATCCTGTTGGTGGGACGTTGGCTGGGCGTAGCAGGCGCAGCGTTAGCAATTGCGGGCATCGCAGTCGTGCTTGTTGGATCACAGTTTCAGATTGCCAAGTTTGTGGGAGCCTTGAAGCATCGCGGGGCAGATGACGCGGGCATCGTCCCCGTCGTTGAGCAAGCCCAATCCATCGTTTCAAATCTGGGTTGGAAGCCGCGCCCGATCACAACTCTTGGGCATCACGACACCGGCTTCACCGGCGGCATTGTAGGTCTGCCCGGAATGGAGACCGTTGTGCTGCCAGCAGCCACAATCACGAAACTGTCGCCGGACCAGCTCGCGATCGTGATCGCACGACGACTGGAAGCGATTCAAAGTGGGAGTCGTACACGTGGCCTGTTGTTGGCACTTATCTGGGTAATCGCTGGTTTCGCGTTGTCGACCATGGTGCCGGGAGCCGGCGTCACGAGCGTCGCGGGGCTCACGATGACGTGCCTCGGCTTCACGCTTTGGACTTTCTTTGGCTTGCTTACGTTACCAACACTCAGCCGGCAGGCGTCTTACGCGATCGACGGCAAAGTCCTGCAGTCCGGCGCCTCTCCGGAGGTTTTCCAGCGAACGGTAAAGACTCTCGATACCTTGCAGGACGATGAGCCGCGACGATCGGCGTTGATTGAAACCATCTTCCACCCCGTTCCGAGCGTCGATAATCGTCGATTGGCGATGTCCGGTAACACCCCGATCGCGTGGCATGCCGCTCGGATCACACTTTTCGTTTCCTGGGCCTGTATGGGGATGCTGGTAAGAGCGGTTCACTGCAACGTCGGCCGACCCGAGTTGTGGGTGATGCTGCCGACCGATTGAGTCTGGCATCAATCTGTCAGTAGGGATCCGCTGTCACTCTTGCCAATACTGCGGATGGTCCAAAGCTTTCGAGCATCGAATGATTCCTTCGTATCGCTCGCTTGACCCAGACGCCAACTCGTGCACCATCCAGGCGTCGGCGTTCTTGGGAAGAATTGGATAGGGAGCCTGGAAGCCACGGACTCCAGCCGGCGCGAAACCAAATCTTGAGTAGTAGTCCGGGTAGCCAAGGACGAAAACCAATTCGACTCCCGATTGCTGCAAATGCGCAAAACCATCGTGGACCAATTGGCTGCCGATGCCTTGGCCATGCCGCTCGCTAGCCACAGCCAAGGGAGCAAGGATCTGAGCGGACACTTCACTGTTTGGCTCAACCGTGACAGAAGTAAATAGCACGTGGCCGACGAGTTCATCCCCCAGTTGCGCGACGAGTGAGAAGATGGGATCGCCAGAAGGATCGTCAAGCATCTCTTCGACGAGGTTTGCAATCACCGGTCCTTCATCGTCGCCGAACGCGTCGCGATGGATGGCGAGAATTCGGTCGCGATCTCCGTCGTTAGAAACACGTACTCGTACGTCATTTGAAGTCATGATGCGTGAGCCAATCTCCGATTTGATGGATGGCGGATGATTGTCGGTAGTTTAAGAGTTTTCAGAATTCGAGAATCATCCGAGTACAGAAGTGAAGCTGAATTCGTTTGACTTTCGAGCGAAACATGGCAAGTTTTTTCTAGGCCGATGAAATAATCTTGCTGGCAAGCGCATCTAGTTTTGCACAGGTTCACAAGAAACGAGATTTTTCGCGAACCATTCGGAATCGAAAGCGTCTATTAACCCCGAACACACAAGTCACACCCAGAGAAGCGAGTAAGAGCTTTCTGATGTTTACCAAACAGCAATCAAATCGACTCGAACGGATACACGAAGGGAATGCCTTCGGCGGTAGCGATTGGCCCAGCGACAATGAGCGCAGTGCCAAGACGTTCCAGCCCGGCAATATCCCGGCACTGTATTCCTTAGGCACAAGATTGCTCACGTGACACTCGCATAAAGCGAACTGCTTTCTACATGAAGGCTCGGTGTCACTCAGGCATCGAGCCTTTTTTCGTGTCCGCAAACGAGCGGAAATCCCCATTTACAGATATGGGCTGGTAGCTGAGACGGTCTAGCGGCGGTCTGAAGAACCGCAGACGAGGATTCGAGCGCCTCCCGGCCCACCTTTGGAAGTTTGAATAGTGAAGGGTGAAGTTTGAAATAGGAGAAAGTATGAACAGAACAACCGAAGCTGGACGCTGGAAGTTTTCACACTTCTAACTTCCAACTTCACACTTCATAGGTCCGTGATGTCGTTCGGACGTTAAATCGGTTTGCCCTGGAACGGGCGGCCGGCTCTTGCAAGAGAGATAGACGAAAGGCTGTCTGGGAAGCGGCGTTCATCCGTCGCAAGCCCCAGCGATGAGGCCGGCAGGTAACCGCGTGGGTGCGGGAAGCTGTCAAGCAACTGAAGGCGTGAGTCGCTGGCCCACCAGCGAAGTGCTGCCCGAAAGACCACGGATTTGTATGGCTATCGTGGAACGTTCCGAACGTGACTCGCAATCACGTGCCACTGAAAGTGTTCGGGAAGTTGCCGACTCCTTCGGGAGGTGGCAGCAAGTCATACGTGTAGCAGAGTCGAAGTGCCTACATCGGTCGTCGAAAGGTGATCGAGCTGCCCGAAAGGGGATTAGTGGACTACTTCCCGAAGTAGAAAGCTGATCGAGCGAGGTGCGAGTATCCGACGGGATGCTCAAACCTAACCCAGAAGACTCGTTGCACTACTGCCTGCTGTTGGGCGATGGAGACATCAACGACAGGGGTGAAGGTGATGAAGCGTTTAACACGCGCGTGTGCAGACCTCGAGGAGTCATTGGCGTTGATTCGAGGGCCATCACCGAGTCGGAATAGAGCTTGCGCTAAAGCCGACTCAATTTTTCGGATACAGGTGCAGATGGAAGCACGCCTGCTTTGGGAGCAGGAGGGTCTCGGTTCGACTCCGAGGTGTCCGACTTGGATCGAAACAACAGGGTAGTCGAGGGCTGGTTGCCCAGACACGGCTGATAACCGAGTTGCGCTGAGTTCAATTCCCAGGGCTACCACTTTGGAAGTTTGAAGTTGGAAGAGTGAAGTTTGAAAGGAGAAGATCGATGCGAAGTATCCAGCTGTTACGCCTAAAGTCTAAACGCCTAATACCTAAAGCCTAATTTGGGGTTGTGGTGTAACTGGCAGCATGACGGACTTTTAATCCGTTCGGCGAGAGTTCGAATCTCTCCGGCCCCACTTGCTACGCATCGGCGTGTAGCTCAGGGGTGAGAGCGGCGTCCTTATAAGGCGACGGTCGCGGGTTCAATTCCCGCCACGCCGACTGAATCGAAACAACGACAACAACACAATTTGGGATTGTGGCAGACAAGGTAATGCATCGGTCTCTTAAACCGACTCATGTGAGTTCGATTCTCACCGGTCCCACTGAAAAACAACAAGCACTGATCGTCTAGCGGGAAGATACCTCCGTCGTAACGAGGGGACGTCGGTTCGATTCCGACTCGGTGCTCTTGGATGCCTCGCGCATCCGTGATCTTTGACAATTTGGTTGTGATGCATTTTGCGCCCATGGTGTAGTGGTAACCCATCTGCTTGCCATGCAGAAGACGCGAGTTCAATTCTCGCTGGGCGCTTGGTCAGACTTCAGGCTTCAGGAGTCAGGCTCCAGAGAGCGAAGAAGCCCATTGAGTACTCGACCAGTTTCGTTGGCGATACTGATCACTTTCGTCGCTTGTTCTTCATCGAGATACGACAAGCGTTGTGCAAGTGAAAGCTGATATTCTACCTCACAAACTGAGCCGTAGGCAATCTCCAGAAATCGAACATAGTCGGCTTGCGAAGATTTCGCACTACCTTCGACGATGTTGGATGGAACTGAGACTGCGGCACGTCGAAGTTGAGACGTTAGTCCGAACATTTCCTCTTTTGGAAATGACGACGTGCTTTTGTAGACGGCGATTGCAAGTTGATCTGCCAATTCGAACGCACGCAGTTTTCGGTAGTCTCTCATCCTCGCCCCTAAATCCTGAAGTCTGAAACCTGACCACTGAAGCCTGATGATACTCCGGTGTGGCCCAATCGGTAGGGCGGCTCCCTGTTAAGGAGACGAGTGATGGTTCGAGCCCATCCACCGGAGCCTTTCAGAAGTTCGAAGTAGGAAGTTAGAAGTTTGAAGAGTATCAGCCCAGACACTCGGGTGTTGGCTAACGGTAAGCCAGCTGCCTTTGAAGCAGTGGTATGCAGGTTCGAATCCTGCCACCCGTGCTTTCAAACTTCACCCTTCACTCTTCAAACTTCCAAACACCGAGGCGGCAACTGTTGGTCGTTGCACCTGGCTCTGAACCTGGCAAACACAGGTTCGATTCCTGTCCTCGGCGCTTGTTGAGACTTCTCGGGTATAGCTTGGAGTAAGCGGTGTGGTTTGGGGCCACGCATGGACAGTTTGCAACTCACTGATACCCGACTGTTTGAGATAACGATCCATAGGGGAGCCGCTGGTGGCTCGGACTGACTGTTAATCAGTTTGCCGCTGGTTCGATTCCAGCCTGTGGAGCTGTGGCCAGATCTGGTGCTAGTTTCCAGAGACTCACTGTGAATGAGTTTGTCGCCGGTTCAATTCCGGAGGTATTGTCGAAAGTCGTGTTCTTGAGTGAGTGAAAAAGGTGGCGCATCCTGTTGGAACTTCAACCCTCCAACGGCCCGAAGTGGGCAAGGAATACGCCGTGAACCAGACTAAGACAGACCCAAGCCAATTGCCAGTGGACCAAGCGAGTGTCGTTGCTTTTCCGTCCCACGTCGATGAGAAGAGTCCGCTTGATGAGCTGATCCGAGAAGGAGCCAGGAGAATGCTGCAGTCCGCGATTGATGCGGAGGTGGAAGCGTTCATTCAGAAGCATGATGAGAAACGCGATGAAAATGGGCGTCGGCTCGTCGTGAAAAATGGGAGTTTGCCCGAGCGAGAGATACTCACCGGTGCGGGCGCGATTCCGGTGAAACAAGGACGTGTTCGGGACAACACGAAGGATCCTGAGAAGAAAGTCGTTTTCTCTCCGAGTGTTCTGCCGGCGTACCTGCGAAAGACAGAGGCCATCGAAGAACTGATTCCGTGGCTTTACTTGAAAGGAATCTCCACCAGCGATTTCGGTGAAGCCTTGCAGGCGCTTGTTGGGGAACGAGCTCGGGGGCTCAGTGCGAACGTCGTTGTTCGCCTGAAGGAGCAGTGGTGCGATGAATACGATCAATGGAACAAGCGTGACTTGTCCACGAAACATTGCGTTTACGTTTGGGCGGACGGCATTTACGCGAAGGTCCGCCTGGAGGATGACGCCAACAAAAAGCAGTGCTTGTTGGTCCTCATGGGCGCAACGGCCGACGGCAAGAAGGAGCTGATTGCAGTGCTCGACGGTTATCGGGAGAGCGAGCAGAGTTGGAGTGAGTTGCTGTTGGACTTGAAGCAACGCGGGTTGAAACTCGCACCCAAACTCGCGATCGGCGATGGGGCTCTCGGCTTCTGGAAAGCACTTCGCAAGGTCTTTCCACAGACGCGTGAGCAACGTTGTTGGGTGCACAAGACCGCCAATGTCCTGAACAAGATGCCCAAGAGCGTTCAACCCAAAGCGAAGCAAGCTCTTCACGAAATCTGGCAAGCCGAAACGAAAGCCGATGCAGAGCAAGCGTTCGACAACTTCACTGAGAAATACGAGGCGAAGTATTCACCGGCCTGCGAGTGCCTGAAGAAGGATCGCGAAGTGCTTCTAACGTTCTACGACTTCCCGGCCGAGCACTGGAGCCACCTGCGGACGACGAATCCGATCGAATCCACATTCGCAACAATCCGCCTGCGTCATCGACGGACGCAAGGCAACGGCACGCGACGGGCAAGCCTGGCGATGATGTTCAAGCTCGCTCAATCCGCCGCCAAGAAATGGAGGCGACTCAACAGTCACGACAAGATCATCCACGTCATCGAAGGGCGTCCCCTCAAGGACGGAATCATGCAGGAGCACGTCGCCGCCTGATCATTCCCGGGAACACAACAATTGACAATATCTCTCAATTCCGGTTGGTCACCCTGAACCAATACGGCGGTAAGTCCCTCTGGGAAGGGAACTTGATTGTCTATCAAGTTGCTGCGGGTTCGACTCCCGTTGCCATCGCTTTCACCAAGCCGCATTCGACTACTGGCTAGGTCGGTTGCTTCTCAGGCAACAGGAAGGAGATCGATACTCCTATGCGGTACTTGCTTCAGTCGAAGCATTCAAATGGCGTGGTAGATTCTGTTGGCAGAATTGTCTGGCTTTCATCCAGGAGTCCGCGGGTTCGATTCCCGCTCACGTCACTGCGAG
>JBCBLJ010000590.1:0-5398 GCA_038520195.1 Planctomycetota bacterium | reverse complement strand
GGGTAGCGTCGTCGACGGGCTGTATTACCAATTCGATGCGATCACCACCGGTCGAGGCGGGCAAGAACGGCTTCGCGCGATCGACCTTCAGACCGGCCAGGTTCTTTGGACTCAGTCGCGTCCGATGCTTTACCGCGACATGTACGGATATGAGAGCGGGCCGCGCGGAACACCCGCGGTCCAAGGGGACCGGATCATCACCTTTGGCGTCGCCGGCGATCTCTGCTGCCGGAACCTCGCCGACGGCAAATTGATTTGGAGTGTCGATACGAACTCGGACTACGGCGTCGTGCAAAACTTCTTCGGGGTTGGTTCATCGCCGCTGATCTTGGACGACAAGGTGATCGTGCCGGTTGGCGGCAGCCCAAGCGAAGACCAGGCACTTCCACCGGGGCGACTCGACCGTGTGGCCCCCAACGATTCGGCAATGGTCGCCTTTGACCTCGAAACCGGTAGGGAACGCTGGCGTTCGGGCGACGAATTGGCCAGCTACAGCAGCCCACGAACGATGACCATCGACGGTAAAACGGCCTTGCTGTACTTCGCGCGGGATAGCCTGCTCGCCGTCGATCCCGACGACGGCAGACTGCTCTGGTCGTTTTCTCACGGTGCCGAGTTGCTTGAGAGCGTCAACGCGGCGATGCCCGTCGTCTTGGGTGATCAAGTCTTCTTGAGCGAATGCTATGAGATCGGCAGCGTGTTGCTCTCTGCGACGCGCGAGAAAGCGACCGTCGTTTGGCAGGACGATGTCGACAATCGCCGCAAACAAGTGATGCGAGCGCACTGGTCGACGCCGATTTTGATTGACGGTTATTTGTATGGATGTAGCGGCCGCAACAATCCCGACAGCGATTTTCGGTGCATTGAATTCGCGACCGGCAAACTGCAATGGAACGACGACCGACGAATCCGCAGCTCATGCACACGCGCGGGAGACCACTTGGTCGTACTCGAAGAACGCGGGGAAATGCAAATCGTACGGCCCGATCCACAGAAATTGAACGTCGTCGCCGAATTCGACTTCAGCGACTTGATCCGCTATCCCTGCTGGGCCGCACCCATCATCGTCGGCAATCGCATGCTCATCCGTGGCGATAAAAACGTCGTTTGCTTGGCCATGAAGACAAAGCCCTAACCTAATCGTTTCGAAAAGCAGCATTGTTTCCATCAGTGTCGACGACGCCGGGTGCCCATGCCGACCAAGCCCACGAGCGACCAAAACGCAAAGCTCGCCGGTTCGGGAACGCTGGAGGAAGCGATTTGAATGTTGTCCACGGAACCGACATTGGCGAGGTTCAAAGAGTCTTCGATACCGAACCGAAGATTCTTGATGTCTTCAAATCCGATTAAGAACACGGTTTGATTGCCGCGCAGAAAGTCCGCAGCAAATGTCTGCACGATCGAACCACCGTTGGATAACTCAGCGATGAATTCGTAGGTGCTTGCCTGAAAGACGGCGTCAACATCGACGGACGTCACCGTGAACACTTCCCGGTCGATCCGCGACATCAGGATGTCACCGCTGTTGGTGCTAGTGATCGCGGCAGAGCCATTGTAGAATGGCGGAAGATTGCTCGAACGTCGCGGGAGAACCGTTGGTCGATTCAAACTGGAATCCGTCGAGATGGAGCGGGTTGGACATAGTCTCGAAGGAGCTACCTGAGGTTTCCAGGGAATCGAAGTTGATGAGGACTCCGGCGTACGCTTGAGGACTCGACTGAATCGCGACCATCAACACGATGCCCGTTGCGAATAATGGTTTCATGATTTCTCTCTCGATCGAGGTGTTTCGTGACAGACGTGAGTCGCGCGGCAGTTTGGGAAATGGATGGATGCTCTCACTCAGCGTGTGCGACGGCGGAAAAGGCAGCCGATACCGCAAGCAAAAATCACGACGGAGGATGGCTCAGGAACGACGTTCGCTGTGGCCGTGTTGATATAGGTGCGAAAACCTGAATCCTGCCCCGTTGCGGTGAAGTCAGTGACGAAGCCGTCTTTGAAAAAGGTTCGCCCACCCGCGTACCCGCCGAACCCATTCCATGCGTAGGCGCCGGACGTCGCGGAGGGCGCGAGGCTTAGCCCCAACGCCAGCACATCTCCCGGATTCACTTCGATGTTGAAGGAACTGACGTCCACGCTGGCAAACCTTCCGGCCTGGATAAACGAAGTGTGAATCGTCGAAGGTGGAACCGCCAAGGATCCGAGGCTCGCACCAATCGACCCTGCATCGACTTCGAAAATGTCGAGGATCAGATCGGACAATGGAGCGATCCCGATGACTTGCAAATCAACCTGTT
This sequence comes from Planctomycetota bacterium, assembly GCA_038520195.1. GTDB lineage: Bacteria > Planctomycetota > Planctomycetia > Pirellulales > Pirellulaceae > Stieleria. The sequence continues at coordinate 3,101 of JBCBLJ010000590.1, read as the reverse complement.
GAAGAGTGCCTCCGACCCCAACCGTAAAGGACTGGGCAACCTGCTGAGATGGATTGATGGCGAAACCGGAAGTCCCACCTTCAGCGAACGCATCGTATTCCTGGTCCAAAATCACGCCAGCCGAGGCGACTGAAAGGAAACCGATGAAAAGTGAGAGTTGAACGCATAGTCGAAGGTACATGGAAACATCGTCTCGCGAGTGATGAATGGTCCGCAAACCAAGCCGCATCACTCAGGACGAGAAGGGTTGCCGGTTCATGCAAACAAAACGAGGAAAGAGCGCAGGCTCATGAAGCCCCGTGAACTCGCTACGTCCTCAGCACGTCTTCAGCCGAGGCATTCAGATTGCAGCCGCCCAGCGACGTATTTTGGTCGTTGATCATGCAAAGAAAAACTCAATTGAAAGCGCTTTGCGGCAAATTGACGGCGCAACGGCGCGTAGAAAACACTGAAACCAAATCGGGTGATTGCTGCGTCTGTTGGCTCGACTAAGCTCGGGGGCTCTAATGCGAACAGTGCACTGCGGTACAGTTCGAGACTCGGGGCCGCCGCATGTCGGTTTGTTTCGGTTTTCGTCTGCTTGGGACACTGCATTGAGTCATAACTCCCCCAGCAACGCGTCCTTCAACGTCAATGGTCGGCACTCCCTGATCGAGTTGGCACAGGCGGGTTGCGACGAAGCATTGGGAGAACTCCTGGAGTTCTACCGCCCCTATTTCCTCAAGATTGCGGAGGACACGGTTGCCTCCAACCTCCGCCCCAAGCTGTCACCTTCGGATCTGGTGCAGGGCTCGCTCGCCATTGCTGCGGAAAAATTTGATCAGTTTCGCGGCGAAACGGATGACGAATTGCTGAAGTGGGTGTTGGCAATTTTCCGCAACCATCTCACCGACGGGATCCGCCGTTTTCGCTACGCCGAAAAACGCGCAACCGATCGCGAAGTCTCTGAGCAGATGCCCCCACTGGAAGACGACCTCGCTTCTCCAAGTGACTTCGCCTCAGCTCGTGAAGACGTTGATCGACTGTTGATCGGAATCGAAAGACTTCCCGAACAGTCGCGTCAAGTCGTCCGAATGCGGTATCTCGAAAACCTCTCTTACGCGGTCATCGCAAACCGCTTGGAGTGCTCACCCGATATGGCTCGTCGCGTTTGGTTGAAAGCGATTGATGAGCTTGGAAAGGTGCTAGATCGTTGAGTCACCCGCGACACGAACATGACGAACTCCCTGATCTAGCCGAAGCTCGGCGGGCGGAGTCGTTTGAGCTGGCGCTGCGCCAAGAGCGCTGCGTGGAATCCGAGACTCCACTCGGCGACAAGGATTCCACTCGTGCAGCAACGCTGAAACTACTCCATGCAGCATTCTCAACCACCACCAGCCCCTCCCAAGACGATCGAGTTGATGAACTACCTTTCCAATACATTCGACGTTTTGAACTGCAACGTCGAATTGGTGGCGGTGGATTTGGTGATGTCTACCTCGCAACCGATCACACGCTGCGACGCGAAGTGGCAGTCAAGGTTCCGCGTTTGCATCAATTTGCCGATCTCGCCACACGGAAACGCTTCCTCCGTGAATCCGAAGCGGCAGCCAGCTTGAATCACCCGAACATCGTCCCCGTCTTTGAAGCGGGTGAGGAACAGGGCGTCCTCTATATCGTTTCGGAGTATTGCGATGGACCCAACTTGGCCCAGTGGTTGAGAGCACGAAGCGAACCCACCGACACGCGAACAGCGGCCGAAATCGTGCAACAACTCGCGGACGCAGCGGATCACATGCATGCTCAAGGGATGCTTCACCGCGACATCAAGCCGGCGAATGTCCTACTGTCTTCCGTGGGCGATGGCGCCTCGCAAGAGAACATCACTCCGCGTTTGACAGATTTCGGACTCGCGAAAGACCTCAGTCTTTCCTCGGGCGAGACGAAATCGGGAGCCTTTCTGGGAACACTAAAGTATGTCAGCCCAGAGCAACTCAAGGGCCAGACGAAAGCCCTGGATGCCGCCACGGACATTTATTCGCTTGGTGTGTTGCTCTATGAAGTCCTGACTCACCGGGTTCCGCATGATGGTGCGACGCACTACGAGGTCTTAAAGAGCGTATGCGAACAGCAAGCCGCTCGCCCATCGGAAATCGTCCCGACAATCTCAGCAGACATGGATGCGATATGCCTCAAGTGTCTGAGCCCATCCAGTGACAATCGCTACCCAACAGCGGCTGCCCTGCGCGATGACCTCCAGAGATTCCTCGATGGGCAACCCGTGTCGGCGCGTCTCCCGGGCGTTATCGAACGTGCAAACCGAATCGCACAGCATTCGCTGCTAGTGTGGTGCGTTGTCGCGGTGGCGTTACCTGCCTTGGGCGTGCTCGCTTACTCGTTGACTCGGGATGAGCGTTCGAGGGCCTTGGACTTGGATGGAGTCGATGATCATCTCGTCGTGAATTCGCTTTCGTACGATGGAGGCGGCCCGATCACGCTGGAGGCGTGGGTGCGACCCGAATCCGAAAGCGGTGGCAAAATCATGCACGTCGGCGGCCTTCTCTCGTTGCAACTGCATTCGGAAAACGGATTGACGCCGCTCATCCTTGCGCTCCGTGAAGACGAAGGTTTTCATCTTCAGGCGGAGCAACCGGTGCGGTTGGGAGAATGGGTCCATCTCGCGGGGGTCTACGATGGGTCGCGGCTTGCGTTGTTTGTAAACGGTCACTATCAGCAAGGCCGACGCATCCACCATTTTGACATTTCCCGTGAAGACGGCTTCACGGAATCGGTCCGATTTCCCGTCATTGAGCTTGTTCCGATCTGGGACAACATGACCTTTGCGGCCGGAGCGAACCCCTGGGCCCAACCCGAATACACCGAGGCGTTTGGGGGCCGCATCGACGAGATCCGTGTCAGTCGCGGCATTCGCTACAGCGAGGATTTCGTTCCCGACGAACGCTTCCAAACCGATGAGAACACGTTGGCACTCTTTCACTTTGACTCGCTTCGAGATGGAATCGCCACCGATGCGTCCTCCAATCACAACAACGGGCGAATCGAACGCTCCTTCACGACCAACTAGACCTCAATCAAGCGAGGTGGATGCGATTTCTCAAATG
>JBCBLJ010000104.1:0-15111 GCA_038520195.1 Planctomycetota bacterium | reverse complement strand
CCTGCGAATCGAACAGTCCAAGCGTGTTTGGATTGGTCAACATGAAGACTGCGGTCTTCTCGTTGAGTTTCGATTTCAGATCCTCCATGTCGACCAACCCGTCCGCACCGCTCTTCACGGTCTGGGTCGAGAATCCCGCCATCTGTGCACTGGCCGGGTTCGTGCCGTGCGCGGAGTCGGCTGTCAAAACAATGCTTCGTTCGCTTTCGCCGCGATCGCGGAAATACGCCGCCGCGACGAACAATGCCGTCAACTCGCCATGCGCGCCCGCGGCCGGTTGCAACGAGACACCCGGCAGCCCGGAGATCTCAGCCAGCATATCCTGCATTTCGTAAAGCATCTGCATAACACCCGGAATCGATCGGTCCTCCTGCAACGGGTGCACATCGACCAGTCCCGGCAGCGACGCCAGCCGTTCGTTTCGCTTCGGGTTGTACTTCATCGTGCATGAACCGAGCGGATAGAAGTGCGTGTCCACGCTCATGTTCATCGTCGACAAGTTGACGAAGTGCCGGATCACATCCGGCTCGGCCAACTCTGGCAGTGCCGGCGGTGCGTCGGCGAGTTGATCGGCAGGCAAGAGCGCCTGTGCCGAATCAAGATCGCGGGGCAGTTCGGGAAGCCGGTGGGCGCGGCGGCCCGATCGACTCATCTCAAACAGCAACTTGGTGGCTTGTTGATTGCGCATTTCAGTTCATCCTCAAACGGTTTGTGCCACTGCGTCGGTTGTCTTCGGCGACGTACTCTGGAGTACTTCGACAAGTTCCTCGATCTCCGCTTCGGTGCGTTTTTCCGTCACCGCAACCAGCAAGCAATCGCTCCAGGCGTCTTCCAAATCACCCATCGCGACTCCGGCCAAGAACCCGCGACTCCGCGCGTGATCGACCAGTTGCTTGACGTTGTTTTGCCGATCCCGGACCACAAATTCTTTGAACACCGGGCCGGGATGAACCAATTCGAACCGTTCGCTCGCCGCAAATCTCTCACGTGCGACATTGGTTTTCACCACGCAGTGCTCGGCGGTTTCCTTTAACCCATGCGGCCCAAGCAAACTCAGGTAAATCGTCGCCCGAAGCGCTAGCAGCGTTTGGTTACTGCAAATGTTGCTGGTCGCCTTTTCACGGCGAATGTGTTGCTCCCTCGTTTGTAGCGTTAGAACCCAGCAGCGATTCCCGCGCCGGTCGGACGTTTGCCCCGCGATCCGTCCCGGCAATCGACGCATGAGGTCTTTGCGGCAAGCCATCACGCCCAGGTACGGACCGCCGTACTGGAGTGGATTGCCCAAGCATTGTCCTTCGGCGACCGCGATGTCGACACCGAGATCACCGGGACGCTTGAGTAGCCCAACACTGATTGGGTCGAATACCTGAATCACCAATGCACCGGCTGCGTGCGCGGCGTCGGAGATCTGTTGCACTTGTTCGAGACGCCCGAAGTAGTTCGGGTGCTGGAGCAGGACACACGCGGTGCGATCATCGATCTCGTCGAGGATCGCCTCGCTTGTTCCCGACTCATTGGCAGGAACGACGATCAATTCCGCTTCGATGTTCTCCAGGTACGACTCAAGAATCTGTCGATACTCCGGATGCACCGCGCCACTGGTGATCACGCGATCGCGTTTTTTTACCGACGCGAGCGCCATCAGAACGGCTTCCGTCGCCGCCGATCCGCCGTCGTAAAGGCTCGCGTTGCTAACGTCCAATCCCGTCAGCTCACTCACAAGCGTTTCGTATTCGAACATCACTTGCAGGTTGCCCTGGCTGACCTCAGCCTGATAGGGCGTGTAGGACGTGTAGTACTCGCCCCTCGAAGCAATCTCATCCACGACCGCGGGGATGAAGTGGTCGTAAGCGCCACCACCCATGAAGCAAACGTGACTCGACACCGAAGCGTTGCTCGCCGCCATTCGCCGCATCTCCCGCTCGAGCGACAACTCGTCGATCGACGCGGGTAAATCCAAAGGCCGCTTCATTTGAAGCGCCGCCGGCACCTGTGCGTCGATGATCTCTTGCAGGGATTCCGCACCGATCGATTGCAGCATCTCGAGCCGGTCGGCTTCGGTGTGAAACAAGTAACCGTTCATTCAAACTCCAGCGGGACTGAGTGACGTTAGGGGCGGTGAATCATCGGAGGGACGGATCAGCCTTCCGCGGCACATTGCTTTTGATAGGCCGTGAAGTCCATTAACTCTTCGAGCGCCGCTTCATCCGAGAGACGAACCTTGAGGATCCAACCGAAGTCGTACGGGTCTTCGTTCAAGCTGTCCAATTGCTCGGGCAGGTCGGAGTGGACGGCGATCACTTCGCCCGCCACCGGGCTGTACAGCGGACTGACCGCTTTGACGGACTCGACTTCACCGAATTCTTCACCGGCGCTAAAGGATTTCCCGGCTTCGGGCAATTCCATGTAAACAAGGTCGGTGAGTTGTTCGATGGCGAAGTCGGAAATGCCGATTGTCGCAATCTTCTGACCGTCCTCTTCACCGACATCGACCCATTCATGAGTCTCGGCGTATAGCAGCTTGCTTTTGTCTCTAGCCATGATGAAGGTACTCCCTCGTGGATCAATCCAATGATTATTTCGCCCGACGGTAAAACGGCATCTTGCACCGTTTCGCCGCCATCTTCTTACCGCGAACATCGATCTCGAATGCATCGCCGGTCGCCTTTTCCGCGTCGACCATCGCCATCGCGATCGGATGTCCCAACGTCGGTGAAGGCCCACCACTGACGACCGTGCCGATCACGTTCCCGGCCGCATCCAGCACGTCGCTCCCGTCGCGAGCCGGCCGTTTGCCTTCGGGAATCAAACCGATACGCTTTTTGTCGGCGCCGGAATCCTTGATCGCGGCGATCGCGTCACGTCCGATGAAGTCGCGATCCTCTAAGTCACAAGCAAAGCCGAGTCCGGCAGCGATCGGGTTGGTCGACTCGTCGAGCTCATGGCCATAAAGCGGCATCGAAGCTTCCATCCGCAACGTGTCGCGAGCCCCGAGTCCCGCCGGGACGAACCCCGCGTCACGTCCGGCGAGCATGACATTTTCCCAGACCCGCGACGCCTCCTCGGCACGGCAAATGATTTCGAAGCCATCCTCGCCGGTGTATCCGGTTCGGCTGACGATCACCGGCTTGCTCATTTGGTCGGTGATCACCGCGCGATAGTACTTCAATGCCGAAGGGTCAGCGCGGAAGAGTCGCTTGCAGGTTTCCATCGCCAACGGGCCTTGCACGGCAATCATCGCCGTCAGCTCCGTGCGGTCGGAAAAAGTCACGTCGGGAAAATCATCGAGGTGTGGTTTGATCCACTCCACAATCTTGTCGCGGTTCGATGCATTCACGACCAACAGGTGGAATTGACTTTCGCTCGGCGTCTTGAGATTCGACACCAGTACATCGTCGAGGACGCCGCCGTCTTCACGGCACATCAGACCGTAGCGAACCTGGCCGATCGCAAGGTCCGTGACGCGACGAGTCAGCAGACGGTCCAGCAAGGCCGCACTGCCATCACCGTCAAATCGCAATCGCCCCATGTGAGAAACGTCAAACAACGCGGCTTTGTTGCGGCAAGCATGATGCTCACTGACGATCGACTCGTACTGAATCGGCATCTCGAAGCCAGCGAAAGGCACCATCCGGGCTCCCGCTTTACGATGCCATTGATCGAGTGGTGTCTTAGAAAGTTGAATTTGGCTCACAGGCGGCCTCGCGACGGTTCGCTGATTCACTCGGAATCGCTCGTCGCGGCACGCCCATCACGTCATCGGCCCCGTCAGAAACAACACAGAACTGCGTTTCTGACTGGGTGGTCGCGGGGCCGAAATGTCAACGAGCGGTTTGAGAGAGTTTAGCGGAAAGGACAACCGTTGCTAGACTCTGTTTTGCCAAAGCCCGCCGAGCGAGCTTTCGTCAGCCGCTTGGTGCCGTGATGCGGCGTGCAGGGTCTCCGCAATCGTCGCTATCGGCGTTTCCGCTTCTGTTTGCCCCGTCGATCGCGTTGCCGTTTGTTCTTGTAGGCAGACTTCTCGGCGTGCTTGCCGCCCTTCTTCGAGGTGGGATTGCCGTTGCCGACCGAATGGTTCTTGAGCGGTTCCAAGAATAGCTGACGCTGGGCCAGATCGACGCGGGACACCCGAACGGTCAGTTGATCGCCCAACCGATATCGGTGATGAGCTTTATGGCCGACCAGCATTTGGCCGCGACGCTCAAAACGATATTGGTCCGACGGTAGTTGCCCGACTGAAACGTAGCCGCTGACGGGCAACTTGACGCACCTCGCCAGGAAGCCGTCTGCAAAGACCCGGCTGATCACCGCCGGCATCGTTTCGCCGATGTGTTTCTTCAAAAAGTGCAGCAACTTCAACTCCACCAGTTCCCGCTCCGCCTGAGCCGCGTTGCGTTCCATGTCGCTGCAGTGATGGCCCAGTTTGAGCACGGTCCCGAAAGCATCGTCGGGCGTCTTTTCGCCAACCCGAAGTCGGTCGATCAAACGGTGGACCGTCAGGTCTGGGTACCGACGGATTGGGCTGGTGAAGTGACAGTAATGCTCCATGTCCAATGCGTAATGGCCATCGGTCTGGGGACCATAGACCGCTTTGTTCATGCTCTTGAGCACCGCAAAGTTCACGGCGTCTTCCAGCGGCGTGCCGGCGACGCGGTCGAGCACCTGCTGGATCTCAAACCGGCTTTCGATCGAATCGACACCCAGTCGCAGGTCGCGCACAAAGTTTGAAAGTTGACGCAGCTTCCGACGTTCGGGCGCCGGGTGGATGCGATGCAAAAACGTGTACTCCCCATCATCCAACCACGTCGCCACCGATTGGTTGGCCGCCAGCATAAACTCCTCGATGATCTGATGGCTTTCGGTGTGCACCGTCCGGTGCGCGCCTTTGACCTTGCCGCCTTTGTCCAGCTCCAGCTTGACTTCGGGCATGTCCATTGAAAGCGCGCCGCGTTTGAATCGCCGTTTGCGGAGCATCATCGCGAGTTCGTGCATGTCGCTGAGCAGATCACAGACCGGGCCTCCCCAGTCGTCGCGGAACTTTTGCGGAGACTGCAGAAACTGATCGACGATGCGATAGTGAAGCCGTTTGTCGCTTCGAATGATGCTGTTGTGGACTTCGGTGTGCACCAAGACGCCTTCGTCGGTGAATTCCATTTCCACCGACTTGGCCAATCGTCGCTTTTCGGGCTGAAGGCTCGCCAAGTGATTGCTGATGATCTCCGGTACCATCGGGATGACGCGGTCGGGCAAGTAGACACTCGTCGCACGGCGCCTCGCTTCCTCGTCGAGCTTGCCGCCAGGATGGACGAAGTAACCGACGTCGGCGATGTGAACCCATAGGCGCCAGTGACCGGTGTCTTCGCGCGAAAGTGATATCGCATCGTCAAAGTCGCGCGCGTCGTAGGGATCGATGGTCGCCGTCAGCAATCCCGTCAAATCGAGCCGACCCTCGATTTCGGCTTCCTCGTCGAATTCGTCGGCGCGTCGACGGGCTTCTTCCAGCACCTCTTCGGGGAACTGGTCCGGCAGTCCGTACTGCCGCATGATCGTCAATGTATCGATGTTCGGGTTGTTGCTACTGCCGAGCCTCTCCAGCAACACCGCTTCACCGGGACTGCCGGCTTCGTCGGGAAAAGTAACGACTTCGACGAACACCTTGTCGCCGCGATCGATCGGCAATCCCTTCACGTCGCCGACCAGAACCGGCTCATCGTGGGGCGTGCCGTCCAAATAGACGGCCGGCTGACCATCAAGCATGTCAAAGGTTCCGGTGAACTGCCGCCGCGCCCGCTGCAGGATCTTGAAGACGGACGCTTCGGTGCCACCCCGACGTGCGGGACGGACCTTAACCTCGACCAGATCGCCCTCCAAGGCACCGCCGGTTTGCCCCGGAGGAATGAACATGTCTTCGGCGACCGTTCCGTCACCCGTATCGCCGGGACGCAGGAACCCGAACTCGCCACCGGCCGCCATGCGAAACACGCCGCGGACTCGGTCCTGCGGGCCACCGACCGCGCCGGTGCTGATCACCAAGTGATTCGATCCGTAGATCAGGCGGCCTTCCAAAACCAACTGCTTGATCGTTCGTCTCAGCTCCCGGTACTCGTCCGGGGCTAGCTTCAGCGTCGCCGCAATCTGCTTGGGCTTCGAGGGGCGGTAATCCGACGACACCACCAGCCGCATCACTCGGTCGGCCAGTTCTTGTGAAATCTCCATGGGCTGAAACATAGGGGTGTTCTCGGCGGCGTCCAGTGCGCCGCCCTGGTTCGGGGCGAGGTTCGCGGGATTAGCCCCCGCGGGGTCCGCCGGGCGGTCCGCCGCGGAGTGTGACCCATTGCCATTTCGTAAAGTCTTCAATTGCTGTTTCCATTCCTTCCCGGCCGAATCCGGCGGCGCCATCGCCGCCGAACGGGATCTCGGGTTCCTGTTGAATTGTCATGTCGTTGACGTGCACCATCGCGCACTGGAGTCGTTCGGCGTATCGCATCGCAAGCTCCAAGTCGCGCGTGAACACCGACGCCGTCAGCATCGCCGGCACATCGTTGGCCAGTCGCAGCGCGTCTTCGCCGTCGGCGGCCCGTTGCACACAGACCACCGGGCCGAAGACTTCGTCGCGGACGATCGGCATCGCGGGCGTCACATCCGTTAGTACCGTCGGCGCGAGCCGATGGCCGTGCCAAGCGTTGCCGCACCGCACGCGTGCTCCGGAGGCGGACGCCTCTTCAATGCACTTGGTGAGTGACTGGCGGGCATGCTCATGGATTATCGGTCCGATCATCGTTGTCGGATCGGACAAGTCACCCATGCCCAGTTGCTCGCTGGCCGCGACAAACGCATCGACGAACGCCTCATAGAGCGGCTCTTCGACCACGACGCGACTCGACGACATGCAGATCTGGCCTTGGTAAATGAAGCCCCCTTTGATCGCGGCTTGCACTGCCGAAGGAAGATCCGCGTCGGCGAGCACAATCAATGGGTTGCTGCCGCCAAGTTCCAGAGTGACGCGTTTGCCGTGCTGTCCGCATAGAGCTTGGACGTGCCGGCCGACTCGCTGTGATCCGGTGAAGGCCACCGCTTTGACCGCCGCGTGCGAGACAAGTGTGTCGCCGATTTCGGGGCCGTGCCCGTGAACGACGTTGAATGCTCCCGAAGGGACACCCGCAGAATGAAACAGGTTCGCGACGAGTTCGGCAATCAGCGATGCTTGATCGGAGGGCATCCAGACAAACGTGTTTCCGGTGGCCAGCGCGGCGCTCGCGGCTTTGACACCCTTGATCAGCGGGACGTTGAACGGAGTCACGCCCGCGACGACGCCCAAGGGTTTGCGAAAGCCCAGACTCCAGCGACCGGGGACGTCACTGCGATAGGTTTGGCCGCCGGACCGACGTGCCAATCCCGCATGCGCTCGGAGCAGCCGCGCCGCGATGCCGATTTCCATGTTCGCCTTCGCCAGCGGAGAACCGATCTCTCGGATCAAGGCTTCCCGGAACGAGTCGGCTTCGCGATCAAGCCTCTCCGCTGCGGACAAGAGCCAGGCCTCGCGCTCGCTTGGACCGGTCGCGGCGAGGGTTGTCGTCATGGCTTCTGCGGCTTCCACGGCGGCAACCACCTCGTCCGGCGTGCCACGAGCCACCTTGGCGAGACATTCCCCGTTGTCGGGGTCAACCGATTCAAGCCACTCGCCCGATGCCGACGAGACCGATCGGCCACCGATCCAATGCGAAACTTCTCGTTTATTCATGAAAACTCCGACACCCTTGAGGACCCATCCCGGTCACCAGACAGATGCAAAATCTGTCCCGTCGCCACGATCGGTGTAACCCGACAGCGGCGCGGCACGCGCAGCGAGATTGTGACACGTTTCCCGCGGACTGAGGGATACCCCGCGGTGTTGTGACCCACTCTTGTCAAACGGACCCTGCGCGGTCGAGGGGAAGTTCATTGCGGAGCTGATGGTGACTTTAAACTTGTCGTATTCCGAATCGTGCATGAAGACTGAGATCGACGTGGTTTCCACGGCGACCGGTCCTGACACACAACCGGGATGTCTATTGCAGATTCACCCCGTCGCAATGAATGGCGGGCTGATTCGATTGAGTGAAGAAGAGATCGTCGTCGGTCGTGACGACAACTGTGGATTGCCACTTCGGGATCGATCGGCATCCAGGCGTCACGCCACGATCTTGCACGCGCACACGGACGCCTATGTTCGTGATTTGGGGAGTACCAACGGTACCTGGGTCAACGACATCCGCACCGGTGAAGAGCCGTTTCGGTTGGTCGCCGGTGACCGCGTCCGATTCGGTACCCATGTCTTCAAGTATTTGTCGGCCAACGACATCGAAACGCAATATCATGCCGCCGCCTACGCCATGATGACGCGTGACGGCAGCACCGGAACGCTCAACAAGCAATCACTGTTCGATCACTTCGATCGCGAGATCAGCCGGGCACTGCATCGCCAGCGAGCCCTCAGTCTGATCTTGTTGGACGTCGATTACTTCAAGTCGGTTAACGATCGTTACGGCCATCTCGCGGGTGACGAAGTGCTCCGCGAACTGTGCGCGCAGATTCACGATCAGATCTCCGACGAAGTCTTATTCGCCCGGTTCGGCGGAGAGGAATTCGCGATTCTGTTGCCCGAGGAAGTCGGGGAAAGCGCGGCCGAAGTCGCCGAGGGGATCCGCCGGACGATCGAGGAAACGGAGTTTAATACCTGCGGCGGATCGATCCGCGTCACGGTCAGTCTTGGCGTGGTTGAGATGGCCGAAGTGATGCACTTAATCGAAGGCGAAGACACGCGTCGGCGACGAAGCGAACGTTTCCGCAACGAGTTGCGAAGCGAAATGCTCGAGTGCTGCGACCAGCGTCTCTACCGAGCCAAAACCGCCGGTCGCAACCGCGTCGTCAATCAGTAGGTCTCGAAGCGTTCGGCTAATTCTTGTCGCGATCTGCGATGAGACAGTCCTCGCCGCCATCGGCGGAAAAGCTCTCTCGGAATTTCGCGACCAGCGTCGTCTCATCGAGCTGGTGTCGCTCACGCACGATCGCAAGCGCTTGTTCGATCGGAAAGTTCGGTAGGCAGTTTGATGCCTTTGCGGGTTCATACGCACCGTTCTTGAGGCGATACACTTCAAGTTCTTCTTCGACCCAACGCCAAATTTCGGGCACGCCGAAGTCGGCGTAGATGGGAAGCTTGACTTTCGAAATCGAAGTCACGTCCACTTCAATCACCAGATCCGGCGGCGGATCCACTGCCGGATCATAAGTGTCCTTCGATCGGACCGCGGGTTCGTTTTGGATGTAGAAGCACTTGTCCGGTTCGAGACCACGATCGCGAAGCGCGTCCTTGATCGTTGTGGAGCCGCCGCTGAGCCGTGCGATGCGACGCGCGTCCGTCCAAGCGTACACGAATTGTCCAAGCAGTTCGGCGATCCGCTCGTGAAGTTTTCCGGGAGACATGAGATAGAGATTTCCTTTGTCGAAGACCATTTGAACGCGATCGTTCGCAGGCTGCTCACGCAGTTCGGCATAGGTGCTCCACGAAACATCGCGAAGCAAAACCAGACCGTCGTCGGAGGAAACATCACTCACCGAAAGAAGCTCCATTCATCGTGACTGGAGCTTTCAGTATGAAGACCGAGGGGGAAATCGCAACTCATAAAGCCATTCTGCCATTCAGTGGCCGCTGTTGCTCGATCAAGCGCTGCTCTCACGATATAAAGGCTCTTCCTGATCCGCTCCCGGCTTTCCTTACGAGAAATGCGATGGCGAAGAAAAAGCCCAAGAAGTCCAATGCTCATCTTCCATCCAGTGTCGCCGACAAACTCCCGCTATCGGACGTGATCTCTCATCTTCGCAGTGAACTCATCGATGCGCAGGCAAAAGCAGAAGGCGAAGAGTTGCGATTCCTCGTTGAAGAGGCGCAGATCGAGTTACAGGTCGGTGTCACGAAAGGAGCGGATGGAAAGGTGGGTGTCAAGTTTTGGGTCTATTCCGCTGAAGGTGGTGGGAAGTTAGAGCAGGAGACAACACAGAAGATAACGCTCAAATTAAAACCCGAAGAGAATGGTAGGGCTTTCAAAGCGTCGGGAACTGCACCACGGAAACGCGCTGCCGTGAAACGAGGTGACGATGAATCCTAATGACCTCGTCGGTATCTGGGCGATTGACGAGGACGGCAACGGGGACTTTGCCACTGGCTATCCGATTGCACGCGGACTGATTCTCACCGTCGCGCACCTGTTTCCATCGGATGAGAATGCACTTTCCAAAGTCGAAGTTGTCTTCCTGCACCGAGACAAAGAACCATTGGAAGCCACTCTGTTGTGGTCTGGATTCTGGAGAACGGACGGAGTGGATACCCTCGATGCGGCTTTGATCACATGCGATTTTCCTCGCGAAGTTCAACCGCGAACGGTGCTGAAAAGGGAACCGTTGAGTCCGGGACTCGTTGAGTGGAGATCCAAGGGCTATGCGCGCATCAAACGCGGCGCCCACGGCGATCCCGAGGCTCCTTTGGACTTCCATGGCAAGTTCCAAGTTCCATCGGACGATCAGCCGCTGATTCCACTTCAAGTGGATGGAGCTAGTCGTGAACGACTTAACGAAGAGGATTGGAAGGGGGCGTCGGGCGCACCAGTATTTGTCGGGGCCCATCTCGTGGCTGTCTTTGTTGGTGGCGAACAGTTTCCTGCGGACAAATTGGTGGAGCTGAACGCGGTACCCGTTTGGCGATTTGCTCAACGCCCCGACTTTATTGAGCACTTCGGGGGAATCAGCGTCGAAGAATTTGAAGCGAAGGAATCGAGGTGGTCGAAAGGCGTCAAGCGACGAATCCAACGTGCGTTACGTAAAATCGTGAATCCAGACGTCGCCGAAGACTTGGCCGAAGCATTCGATCTTGAGTTGGAGACGGAAGGCTGCCCGCTCAAAGACTCTCCGAACGCGATCGACGTGATCGCTGAGAAACTCTTGGATGATCCAACGTTGGTCAAGGAAATCTGCGAGTTGCGGAGAGAGTATCGTCGAAAGCAAGAAGAGGACGAAACTCAGTTGGCTGAGATCGAAGATGAATTGCTTCCGCTTCGTTATTCAGCTGACCAACGTCGTGAGTTTTGGGATGCGCTCCGTGAGCGTAACGCGATCCTGATCGAAGATGCGGTCTACAGCCTGGCCGGTGCCGAGACTTGGATGTCCGCAGTCGACCGTCGCAAGACCGATTTCTCGGTGACAGACCCGGTCGACGATGATCGCGAAGGAGCCGGCGCGGACTCTTTCGATGTTTGGCATTGGCGCGGAGAAGCGGGGATGTTTCTTTCGACCAAGAATCTTGGTCCAGGTGAAATGAGTGCGCAGGCCATTGCAGCCAGCATTCTTCACGAATTGGCGGAGCTCCGGCTTTCCCCGAATCAATTGCCCACCGCGGTGGAAGCTTGGGAAAGCCTGAGGGCAGGGGACATGACCCTTGAGTCAAACCCCGATGCTCAAGCTGAGTTTAGCGAGCTAGCACGGGTGCTAAACGAGACGTTGAAAGCCCGACGCGGGTCTCAATACTGCGTCATCCGCGTGAACGATGATGCAGTGCCACGATCAACTTTGATTGATGCATTGGGGCTGATCAACGAACATGTTCCGCAGCTTGATTTCCTTGAGATCTCCCGCCGCAGTCCGAATGCTCCGCACGAGGCTCCCGTGCTCGAGCTCTTACGCAATCGCGTTGAAAGACAATCATGAAAACAGCCGCAGAGTTTCTTCCCCGTGACCTCAAGCAGGTGCGGGTCGATCGCAAGCCGGACACCGAGGGGGAGCAACGTGAAATCGAAATTGTCCGACATGTCTTCGATGCCGACAGCATTTCGGCGGTCAATGGCGCCCTAGCGTCGGGGCGTCCGTTGCTCGTTCGGGGTGAACCCGGCGTTGGCAAAACCCAACTGGCGGCGGCCGTCGCAGCCCAGCTCGATCGCCCACTTGTTTCTTACACGCTCAATTCCAACACCGAATCCACCGACCTGCTGTGGCGATTCGATGCCGTTCAGAGACTCGCCGAAGCCCAGGTTTGCGGGACGCTCGAGCTGACCGAACAGCAAGTTCGGATGCGTCTGAAGGAATGGCGTTTTGTCGCGCCCGGTCCACTTTGGTGGGGATTCGACTGGACCGGTGCGTTAACTCACCTCAAACAACAGGTCGCGTGTATCGCGTTGGCTAAGGGCGACCAGGCACAAGCGGCCGAGGAGGAGCTTGCGCTGGCGACGGTGCCGGATAACGGCGGCGATGCGTCCAACGGCGTGGTGGTGCTGATCGATGAGATCGACAAGGCCGACAGTGATGTCCCCAACGGACTCTTGGAAGCACTGGGCGCGCGGCAATTCACGCCCCAGGGTTGCAAGAAAGTCAGCGCCGGGACGACCGCACCCTTGGTGATCATCACCACGAATCAGGAGCGGGTTTTACCCGATGCTTTCATCCGGCGTTGTTTGGTGATGCAGATGAAACCGCCCGGACGAGCCGACCTGATTCGCCGGGGCGAAGCACATTTTGGAAACTCCCACTCCGCCGTCTTGGAGACGGCCGCCGATCAGTTGTTGGAGGATCGCGAAAAGGCATTACCGCCGCGGCCGGGATTGGCGGAGTACCTGGATCTCGTTCGGGCGGTGTTGATTCTGGCTCCCACGCAAGAACGAGAACCGCACGAATTGATTGACGAACTGGCTGAATTCACGTTGCGGAAACAGTCCGGAGGGCGGAATTGAAGGAACTCATTGGACGTGCGGATTTGCTCCGCACGATCGCCGCCGGTGATCTAGACCATGGCGAGATCGCGGCTCTATTTGGATTCGATCATCAACCCCGGAGCGATCGTAAGAAATCTGCGACGGCTTGCGGTGAACAATCGTCCGCACCGCTCGTCGTGTCGCACGAGTCGATGGAGGAAGCGCCCCATCAACCAATGACAACGGGTTTTCAGCCGGCACCGATTCGCTTTTGGCGAGCGCAAGAGTTCATGCGTCGTTCTGGCTCGGAGCGACACGAGGAAGTTGACGAACCGTTGTTGGAGCGCATCGCGCCAAGCGCATCCGCCGAATCATCCAACGACCAGGACTCTTCGGACGTCCGACGCGTGCCTTTCCGTCCGGTGACGTCAATCGTCGATCTGCTGACCCGATTGCGGTCGCTCACCGAGATGACGCGTCCCGGCACCCGGCCCGACGTGGCGAAGCTGATCTCGGGGATCTGCCGGGGCAAAACCTTGCAGGAGGTGCCGCGAGAGATTCGTCGCTCGTGGGGACGGGGACTGCACCTCATCGCCGATACTAGTCCACGACTGCAGCCCTACCGCATGGATCAGGGCGTTGCTTCATTGGTCATGCGAGACCTGTTACCCAAGAGCCACGCGACGCTAGCAACGGTCAGCGGATGTAACTTGCGTCCATTCACCGATTGGCCGCAAGAGTCAATCGGTCGCTGGGAGCCCGAGCCGGGTTCGACGGTCCTCGTACTAGGCGACCTTGGTGTCCTCGATCGACGTCAAAGCGGGACGGTCGATTCCTGGGTTGCGTTTGGTGAACGATTGCGACGACGCCAGTTGCGAATGGTCGCGCTGGTGCCGTGTCATCCGAGTCGCATCCCTGACCGGCTGCAGCGCGTTTGGGATGTTTTACCTTGGGATCGATCTACATTGCAGGTTGCACCCCTAACCGACGAGGGCGCGGCGGAAGTGATCGAAAGACTGTTCACACTGCTTTCATTCGCTGTCAAAGTCGAGCCGCACTTGCTCCGCCGAGTCCGTCTCGCCCTTCCGGAGAGTTCCTCGCATCCGGAATTGGAGTCACTGATTTGGCAACACGACGATCTCGAAAGCGCATCCAGCCAATGGATCACATTCAAGCGATCCCTACGAACCCGTTTACAGGCCTTGCGATCACGCGAGAGTCCGGCGTTACTGCGCCGCGTCTGTCAGATGGTCAAAGCCGAACACTCTGACGTTTACGTCGGAATCCGGTTTTCGGAAGTCATCAACCTCGGTGACGAAGCCAAGACTCACTTTACGGAGGACGAAATCGCGGAGGCAACCGAATGGTTTGAAGCCATCCTCGCCGAGGGCGAAGAAACGGTCGAGTTGTCTGGGTCGAGAGCCGCGTTTTTTCGCGTGGTCGCGACTCATTTGGGGAAGCGGGTCAGGGAGGTGCTCCCGGGACTCGACCGCATTTGGGCTCATTGCTTTGAAAAACATCAAAGTGCGTCCCCGTATCCCGAAGCCGACCCCGCCGGCTTTGATCAAGGGTTGGGTCAGGTACGTCGGATTGGAATCGTTCAGTCCAGAAATCAACTCCGGTTCCAGCCGGAGACGGGGAAAGTCGAGACGGGCGACAGTCCGCTCGCGCAAATCACGAGCATCGGTGACTGGCTGCGGTGGAGTGACTCTCGCGATGACGAAGAGTTAGGCTTCCAAATCCACCGAGACTTCTGGGCCGAGGGCGTTGCGCCGGAGTGGGCGAGTGATTGGGGCGTCGATGAGTTTGGGTTGTGGGTGGAGTTGAACCTCCCGAGTCGTGATGCGGGTGCGGAAGTCCCAACGGTCACTCAACGTTTGCGCTGGATCGCACCCGGACAATTCCTGATGGGATCGCCAGAGGATGAGCCGGGGCGATACGACGACGAAGGGCCACAGCATGAAGTAACGATCACGCGTGGCTTTTGGATGTTCGACACGCCGTGTACGCAGGCGTTCTATGGAGCGGTGACGGGTGATAGTCCAAGCGAGTTCAAAACACCGAATCGCCCCGTCGAGACGGTGAGCTGGGAGGATACCCAGCAGTTCTTCGAAAAGCTTCGAGCCGTCTACTCGGCGATCGAGATTGGCCTCCCGACGGAGGCGGAATGGGAATACGCCTGTCGGGGAGGAACGACCGACGCGCTGTATAACGGGCCGATCGAACTCAAAGGGATAAACAACGCGACGGCGCTGGACCCGATCGCGTGGTACGGCGGTAACTGTGGAGTCGAGTTTGACCTCGAGGATGGCGTAAACGCGAGTTGGGGCGAGAAGCAGTACGAATTCGAGCAAGGCGGCACTCGGAACGTTGGCGAGAAAGGGCCGAATCCGTGGGG
>JBCBLJ010001187.1:0-1678 GCA_038520195.1 Planctomycetota bacterium | reverse complement strand
TTCCTTCCTCCAGCCAGTCGGTACGGATTGCAGTGAGGAAGGAATCAGAAACCCGACGGCCGTCGCGGCCATCGGTTCGGTGTTTGCCCTGGCCGTCGGAGTGAGTTGGTTTTCGCTGCGGATGCGAGTTCATCGCCGGGCGTCGCAACAATCGAATGACACGACACCGCCTGAATCCGCTGCCATGGACGAGGAAGGGACGCTACGAGAAGACCTCGCAGAATTAGTGGAAGCCAACCCCGAACTGGCGGCGCAGATCGTCCATGGTTGGATGGCGGGGGCCGCCTAGCGAGGATCAAGTGCAGAAGTTTGAACCAGAACAGCCGACGATGACAGACAATCGATCGATTCGAAACATTGCGATTCTGCTGCAAGCGCTACCCGAACACACTCACCGCGCGTTACTCGGCCAATTGAGTTCGGATGAAAAACATCGTGTCCTCGGGGAGATGGCTTGCATGAAGGACGTGGATGCTTCCGAGCAGTACGAAGTCTTGTCGGTGATGCATGAACAGCTCCAAGCTGAAACGGTCGTCGCCGATCGAGTGGAATCGGAGATCCGCGACGAAATCGTGATCGGGCGAGCGAGGCTATCCAAAAAGCCCGATCCAACGCTTCGCCGCCCCGAGCCCAGCGCCGGCGAGCGAACGGTGCCGCGAAGCCGAACCTCACCGAAGGAATCGCGAGCGGAAAACGCGCTCGACTTCTTGGAAGCGTTTGGTGCCGAGAACGTTGCTCGCGTGCTCCAGCGGGAGACCCCCGAAACGATCGCCTGGGTGCTTCGTGCTGTCGACGCGTTGACCGGCTCGGCAATTTTGGAACACCTGGACGATACCACCCGCCGGGAGGCGCTCGCGTACTGCGCGACGATGAAGGACCTCGATCCGAAAGTGCTCGAAATGGTGGCCGGTCACCTGCGTAGCCAACTGGAGTCACTGGCGGAATCGGGCACTCAGATTAGCTCCGAGAGCTTGCGACGTTTCGAACAGCGTGGGAGTGGTTTCGAATCGCCCCGCCTTGCCGCGTCTTATCGCGAGGACCGTCGTTCGACGCGTTCGATCGGTCGGACGCGTCTGAGACCGACGTCCCCACCGGTTCGGATGCAGTTTGACGAGCAGCCTGACGACTCCATCGCGACAGAACGACAAGCAGAAAGTGTGGATCGCGTTCTGACGGCGTTGCCTCCAAAGGAACTCTGTCGTGCCCTTGGAATGGTGACGACTGAGGAGGCTTTCCTGGTGCTATGCGGGCTCCCGAATACGACCGCCGAAAACGCTCTGGCGCTGCTGCCGCGCCGGACCTCGCGGAAAGTGCGGTCGGATATGCGCCGGCTCGGTCAGCTCCAGCTGTCGGACATTGACGCCGCGAAACTGGTCGTGGCGGAGGTTGCGCTACGCCTGACCATCGCGCCTCAAAATGTGATCGGCTAACCGCTTTGACGCGAGCCGCTCAAACGCGGGGAGTTGACGCCGCGCTGCGATTCTCCGAAACTTCACCTGCAAGTGAACGTGAGCGCGAATTCCGTGTCGTACTCAGTTGACTGGACCATACCCGCGTGGCGGAACTGGCAGACGCGCAACGTTGAGGTCGTTGTGGGGCATAGCCCCTTGGAGGTTCGAATCCTCTCGCGGGTACTCGGTCGTCTCTCGAATCGTTTCCGGAGAACTCCCATTTCTCG
>JBCBLJ010000443.1:0-6908 GCA_038520195.1 Planctomycetota bacterium | reverse complement strand
GGTCGCCTCGCGAGACTCCTCCTTCCAAGGGAGGCACCAACAGCGAAACCCCCGCGCGCTCCGTCTTCGCCAACACCAACTCTTGGAATGAATCCATGTCCAAGTAATCACTCAAATCCGCTGGCACCTCGTACTGACGAATCTTCTCGAGTGTCCCCGTCAGTTCGAAGACGTCGCCGATCTGCGCATCATCGAATCCACTTGCAAGGTCGCCCGTTAGCGATTGAAAGTTCTTCGCGTTTGCTTTGCGCAGTCGATACAGCAGTTTCGCGGCTTCCCCTGCGACGGCGGTATCGCGGATCGGATAACACTTCGACACGCGTTCCCCATCGAACCCGCTCAACAGAGGAATCGCCGAGTCCGCGACCAGATCGACCGCGCAAGCCAGTAGACCGACCGAGAGCACCAGCCATCTCATCGGACATCTCCCTCTTTGGGCTCGCGCAGAAAGTTGGGCGCGATCTCGATCTCAGCGCTCGCCCAAGCGCGTTGACGTAGCTCGCGCGAACGCTTCGCTTCGGCCGAAGCGCGTTTCATCAAAAATACCGCGATAGCGACCCCGAATACAACTGCGGCGAATGTTCCGGCCGTTTGCCAAGTGACTGCCTTCTTGGGGACCGGCTTCACCGGGGTCGCAATGACGCGGTTGGTGTCGCGGGTCGCAACGATTCGCCCGATCACGACCGGTGCGAGATCACTGCCAACTTCCGACCGGTAGGGAAGGCGTTTGATGAACCGGCCGACAGCGACGAACTCTCCCTTAGGATTGGACGTCGCCGATTCGACATTCCATTCGCCATCGTAAAAGTGATCGGAAAGCTCTTTGGGCAAGTTCGTCGTATAGAACGCGATGGGTCGGACGCCTCCGTCATTCGGCACCATCCAGATTCGCCAGTACTTCTCCACGCCAAAGGGATTGGGGCGCGCCAGCTTTTGTTCATATCGACCCACTCGTCCGGTCAATCGCAGCCGCTTGCCCTGATAAACGAGCGGTTCATGAAGCAGTGGTAGTGTGCCGACAGACTCCGCGTTTTCACTCGGGAGTCGGTCGGACATGGCCAGTTGCAAATACAACGCGTCGGTGTCATCGCCGGTCCAAAATGTGCCATCGACAACGCGCCGAAGCGCAGCCGTATCGAGTGCTGTGAGCATGGGGACCGCCCACCAACGAATGGATTCCCAATCTGGGTCTTCGTCGGGGTTCAACTCCACCAACGCCGCGCGCACCTCCTTGTCGGATTCTCGATCCAGTTGGTCGAGTAAGTTGATACCGTTTGCGATCGTCTGGGTCGCCAGTGGCTCGGTTTGACGGCTAGGGCCGCCGGACCAACGCACCAATGCGACCGCCCAGACTCGTTGCTCGACGGGATCCAGAAGCGCGACCCACGGCGATGCATCCCAGCCATCCGTTTCGACGCTGTCGCCTTGGCCCAAGCCCTCTTGTGCGGACGTGGTGTCTTCGCCAGACGGCAAGTCGACGTCGGATGTGACAGCCGTTAGCGCAACAGATCGTGGATTGTCGATGTCGGGTTCGGCGTCGACCTCCCGCCACTGATTGGATTCGGCGGCGGACGATTCGAAAAACGGCTGGTAGACGCCCGGTCGCGCCGCTTCTCGCATCATCATGACCACGAACAGCAACGCCACACCCAGGCGGATCAATCGTCGCCATTCCCCGGACGACCCCGCCAAACTGTGGCGTGCTGGGTTCGATTTGCGATCACCTCGGCCGCGGTCGGGCCGATAAAGGCTCGAATCGTTAAATTGGGATGGAATCCGCATGGGTGCTCCGGCGACTGCGGGGGACGCGCTTGAATGACTGTTTCGACCTCTCTAACCTAGATTGTGGGGGAGGCCGAGCGTGCAGCCAACCTCCAGTCTTTTCCAGCTTCTGTGGCAGAAACTCCCATGCGAATGAACCACCTCCGGATCGGGCGTCGTCGCGGCATGACTTTTGCAACTATCGCGACCGCTCTGGTCGTGGGTTTGATGACGCCCTCCAGCGTGCTCGGGCAGGGCGAGCCGGCGGAGGCTTTCGTTAAGCAGCTTCGCAACGCGGGTTACTTCGACACGGCGATCGGTTACCTCGATCGTGTCTCGAAATTGCCCGGCGTCGATCCGGGCTTTGTCGCCGCCGTCGAGCTCGAAAAGGCACAAACGCATATCGAGGCCGCGCTGCGAAGTCGAAATGGAAGCGAGCGCGATCAGTCTTTCGCCAACGCCGAGGCCGCGCTCCAGTCGTTTCTCACCGACGGTGATCACCCCCGAGCACCGGAGGCGAAGCTTCAGCTCGGGAAACTCCAGCTCTTTCGCGCATCCCAGTTCCTGGAGGGGGACGTTGATTCGGCCGCTCGAACGTCGGCGCGCGATTCCTACCTCGCGGCCGCCAAAACCTTTGATGGAATCGTCGCCGATCTGAAAGGCAAGCTGGAGCAACTCAAGGGACAAAGCATCGACCCGAAGAAAGATCCCGAGGCCGCCAAACGGCGAGATCAGTATCGCTTTCAATATCTCCAGTCGCAGCTCAACGCCGCCGACGCGTTGAAGCTTGCCGGAAAGAGCACCGAGAATCCCAAGCAAGATGGCAAAGCAAACCTTCAAGAAGCATCGAAGCGTTTCGCCGAGCTGAATGAGAAGTATCACAAGTACGCCGAGGGCGCGATGTCGCTCATGCACCTCGGACAAATCAGCGAATGGCTGGAGCAAAAAGAAAAGGCTGTCGAAAACTACTTGCTGATGCTGGAACAGCCCGAAGCCGACGGCCTTCGCGACGCCAAGTTCCTCGCCGCGGCGGGATACGCGAGACTCAGGACAAAGGAGTCTCCGCCGAAGTACAAGGAAGTGATCGATCGCATCTCGCCGTGGGTCCGTGAGATTCGGCCCAACGAGAAGAACTTGCCGTCGGTCCAAGAGTTTCGACTCGAACTGGCCAAGGCGTACCTGGCCAATGCGGCGGACGAGTCGGTCAAACGCGGTGAGTCAGGCCGCGCCAAAAGTGAGGGACGCCAACTCCTTCAAGACGCCGCCAAGGTACCGGGGCCACACGTCGAAGAAACAAAAACGCTTTTGGCCGATCTTGGGATCGAACAAGATGCCGCGCCCGTCATGCCCACCGCCGATCCGCCCAAAAGCTTTGAGGATGCGATCGAACGTGCCCGCGAAGTCTACGTGACCACCGGTGAAATGGATAAGGGCCTTCAGCTTCTAGCCAATCAGGCCGAGACGCCCGAGCTAAGACAACAGAAGGACACGATCGAACGACAGATCGCCGAGTCCTATTCCATTGGATCGCAGGTCCTGCAGGCCGGTCTGGTGATGATCAATCAGGACACCGACAACCAAACGGTTAACCAAGCCCGCTTCCTGCTAACCTACTTTCTCTATCAACAAAGGCTTCATCGTGACGCGGTGGTCACCGGCAGTTTCCTCGCTCGACATGCCCCCGGGGCTGACATGGGGCTCCGCGGGGGACTGATCGCACTGAATTCAATGCAGACGTTGTTGACCGAAGTGCCGGACGATCAAAACGCCGGGCTGATGCGGCAACTCGAGTCACTTGGCGACTATCTTTCCGAAACCTGGCCCAACGATCCGAAGGCCGCGGAAGCCCAAGGCATCCGGATTCGATTGCTTCTTCGAAAAGACGATTTCGAGGCCGCGCAGCAACTCATCGACGAGATGCCTGCCGGCAAAGAACGGGGGTATTTCAAACGACTGCTCGGGCAACTGCTTTGGAATGCCGCCGTCCTGTCGCTACAAAACGGTGAGGACGCGAAATCGAAAGAGCTGAGTGACCAAGCGATTCTCAATCTTCAGCAGGGGCTTGATGAGCTCGTGGGCAACGCCGATGTCGAGGTGATGAAGGCCGCCCTCGTCCTCGCCAAGATCCATCAGTTCCGCCGCGATGCCGATGCCACGCTCACGACCCTCGACCATCCTAAGTACGGACCGGTCAACCTGGTCGAGACCCTCGGGCCACCCTCGGATTCTTTTGTCGGCGACCTGCGCAAGGTCGAGCTGAAGGCTCTCGTCGGCCAGATGCTCAAGGCGGACGATCCCAGTCGATTTCTTGATCGCATGACCAAGACCATGGAGGGATTGCGGAACGCCTACACAGGTCCCGAGGCTCAAGACCGCCTGACGGAGGACTACATTCGCCTGGCTCAGAACCTGCATGAACAACTGGATCAAGCCACGCCCGCTCGCAAGTCCAAGTTGATCGAGGCGTTTCGCGTTCTGCTCCAACGAATTTCCGACTCCACGCAGGATCAACCGACTCACCGTTGGGTCGGCCAGACCCTGCTTTCGATGGGCGAGTCTTTAATGCAGCCGGGTCAAGTCAAAGCCGATGGACAGTCGAGCGACCTGATCACGCAAGCCAATCGGGCGCTGCAAAAACTCAAGGACCAAGACGATCTCACGACGGCCTATTTGGTGGGCCGGTCGCATCGATTGATCGGTGAATACAAACAGGCCCTCGACGCGATCCAAAAGTTTTTGACCAAAAGTCCCAATACTCTCGATGTTCAGTTTGAAGGAGCCCAGACTTACGAATCGTGGGCTGCCTCCCTTAAACCGACCACCGCCGCCAAGGCCTATCTCGCAGCACTCAAAGGCGGACGCCCAGGCCCGGATAAAAAGAACACGATCTGGGGATGGGACGCCATCAGCCAGAAGACGAGTCGTGATCCGAAGTTCCGCGACAAGTTCTTCGAATCACGATATCACGTCGCACTTACGCTCTATCAAATGGGAACGCTGAAGAAACGTAAGAGCGATCTCCAGAGCGCAGAAAAGGTTATCAATCGTGTGGAAGCACTCTTTCCCGACATGGGCGGCGCCGAGATGAAGGCCAAGTACAAGGCACTGCTCAAGCTGGTCGAAAAGGGCCTGCGATAGTGGTGTCCACCTTTTCTAGCCTCTCCTCTCCGACCGTCGTTGAAGACAAGTGTTCGTCACGCACTCAGCCATTGAAACTCAGCATCGATCTCGACTCATGAAACCAGCCTTGAAGTCAGTCCAGACGCTCCTTATCGCGTTCGCGATTTCGCTTTTCTTCACGACCGGCGCGTCGGCCCAAATGGACCGTGTCTACGTCGTCGGCAGCAACTCCGCTTCTGCCGGAACGGTCACCGAAACATCCAAGGGCGGCATCAAGCTCAAGACGGGGAAGAACTTCCGCGACTTCAATTCCGGCGAGATTCGCAAGATCGTGTTTCAACGCGAACCCGCGGAGCTGAATCGCGGGCGTGAGCTGGCCATCGACGGGCAATACGAACAAGCACTCGGTGAGCTTAAGGGGATCGATCCGGAAAAGCTCAACCGCGACGTGATTCGCGCCGAGGCCGATTACTTTGTTGTCCTTTGCAACGCAAAACTCGCGCTCTCTGGCCGAGGTGATCGCAACGCCGCCATCGCCGGAGCGCTCGGCTTTGCACGCAAGAACAGTAACTCGTATCACTTCTTCCCTGTCGCCAAGCTGCTCGGCGATTTGGCCCTTGCGACGAAGACCTATGATAAGGCGATTCAGTACTACGGCGCTCTAAAAGATGCCCCGTCGGCCGAGGGCAAAATCGAATCACGCTACCTCACCGGCGTCGCGTATTTGGAGAAAGGCGAGATCCCAAAAGCGGAAGAGGCCTTCAACGACGTCGCGTCGGTCAGCGTCAATTCAGCACAAGCCTTGCGACTGAAGGTCTTGGCAAAAGCCGGACAGGCTGTCGCGCTGGCCCGCGGCGGAAAAGGCGAAGAGGGATTGAAGCTTGTCGAAGGCTTGATCAAGGAGCTCAACCCCACCGACATCGAAATGTCGGCTCGCGTTTACAACGCTCAAGGTGCCAGTTATGAAGCGTCCGGAGACATCGAGGGCGCAATCCTCGCTTACCTTCACACCCACCTGATGTTCTCCGGGCAAAGTGATGAGCACGCCAAAGCGCTCGGGCGCTTGGTCGAGTTGTGGCCGAAAGTCGGCCGCGCCGAACGTGCCGCCGAAGCCCGCCAGGAACTTCAGCAGCGCTATCCGGGTTTCGTCAATTGAACTCCGTCGCGAGACGCAGCATGATGCTGGCGATCGTCTGGCTCGTCAGCGGTGTCGCGCTGGGTCAATCTGATCGTCAGTCCGTCGAGATTCAAGCCACGAGCATCACACTGCCGGAACCGATTCTGGCATCGCAGGTTGGTGACGTTCGTGCGACTATCGAATCCGTACTCGGCGGGCTCTCCTACCGTCAGTTCGCGCGCGACTCGGTGGTCGCGCCGGTTCGAATCAAGTTGCAGTATATTAGGAATGAACAGGGTGTCCGCGTCGGCCACTTGGTTCATCTCGCGATGATCGCCCACGTCGACATCGCCAAGCTGAAGTCAGACTCGGCGATGACCGAACTCTTCGGCAACGGCGACGAGGACGCAAAGCTGAGCCAGGGCGAACTCGAGGAACGGGGCGTCGATGGAAGCGATGACGCTGTCCGTTTTCGAAGACTGCAGTTCGAATTACTCGAGCGCATTGAGCTGGAGTGTGTCCTTCGCATCGCATCCGATGCATCCCCCGGACGCCAGCGTCTCGACCTTCAATTGGACGATCGGTTTGACAACCGATGGAAAGGGGAGGACGCCGAAGGGTCTTACGAAGGCTTCGCCGGTTGGTTGCACGCCGCTCGAGTCGAAGACGGCGCAGTGTTCATCGAAGCCCGGTTCGCATTCACTGAACCCGAAGTCTGGTTCCGCGGTAGCAATTTTTTACGCAGCAAGCTTCCACTCGCCCTTCAGGAAACCGCACGCGAGTTTCGACGGCGGCTGAAGAAAAGTGGGTGACCGAACGAGCTTACGAGAACCCTAAGTTCGTGGAGGACATCGTCCGCGACCTCGCGGTAGCACTCAACGAAGACGATCGCATCGTTTGGTACCAATGC
>JBCBLJ010001067.1:0-2274 GCA_038520195.1 Planctomycetota bacterium | reverse complement strand
TGAAAGACACCGACGGTGACGACAAAGCCGATGTCGTCAAACGCCAACTCGTCGGGTTCGACTCGGCCGATTCGCACCACGGCATCGCGGCGTTCGAATGGGGCCCCGGAGGAAATCTGTATTTCCAGGAAGGCACGTTCAAGTTCTCGGCACTCGAGTCACCGTACGGCGTTCGGCGAATGGCGGAGGCCGGCATTTGGAAATACAACCCTTTGACCGAACGGATGGATGTTCATTGTTCGTTCGCGTTCGCAAATCCCTGGGGCTACTGCTACGACAAATGGGGGCAGGACTTTATCGGTGATGCTTCACCGGGCAACTCCTACTGGGCAGCCCCGATCACCGGGCACATCGCCTACCCCAACAAGCATCCCGGCGGGAGCCAACATCGACGCGTCGCGAAGTGGACCGGTGGGGACCCCAAGTACAAGCACCCGACGTTCTACAAGAAACGCATCCGTCCGCTGGCCGGTTGTTCGATCGTCTCCAGCCGTCACTTTCCCGACGCCATGCAGGGGAATTTTCTGGTCACCAACGTGATCGGGGAACGAGCGGTCCTGAACCACAAGGTTTCCGAGAATGAAAGCGGTTTCCTCGGCGAAGAGGTCGAAAAACTGCTGTCGTGCCGAGATGGGAATTTTCGGCCGGTCGACCTCGAGTTTGCTCCCGACGGTTCGCTTTACATCGTGGACTGGCACAACGCACTGATCGGGCACCTTCAGCACAACTTGAGGGAGCCAAATCGCGATCATTCACACGGTCGAATCTGGCGGGTCACTTGCAAAGATCGCCCGTTGCTGGAGGCGCCGCAAATCGCGGGCGCGTCAATCGAAGCACTACTCGAACTGCTGAAGTCTCCAGAGGACCGCACGCGTTATCGCGCCCGGCGGGAATTGGCGGGACGAGACAGCAGCAAGGTACTCAGCGCGACGGCGAAATGGATCGCGGGTCTGGACGAGTCGTCGCCGAACTACGAGCACCAACGCCTCGAAGGCCTCTGGATGCATCAGACGCACAATCACGTTCCACAGGACCTGCTCAACGCATTGATCACATCGGAAGATCATCGCGTCCGCGCCGCTTGCGTCCGATTGGTGTCGCACATGATGCACACCGTCCCCGATCACCAAGCCAGATTTGCGAAGGCGATTCACGATGAACATCCGCGTGTTCGCCTGGAGGCCGTGCGTGCGGTGAGCTTCCTGAGTGGTGAGGCGGCGATCGAAATGGTGCTCGGCGTCCTCGAACATGACATGGATGAAATGCTGCAGTACACGCTCGACGAGACCATGCGACAACTCGAACTGACGCTGTAATCCCGTCGCCTAAAGCTCACTCGAATCGACAAAGTCAATGCAACGTTCTCTTGTTTGCGCGGCGGTGTTGTTGCTGTCCGCTGGCTGCTTGGCGGCCAAAGATGTCACGCCCCCGAAGATCTTTCTCGATAAACCAGCGCGGATCGTCGAGTACCAACTGAAACGACTCAGCGATGAGCGTTTGTTGTTGGTACCGCGGTCGGATGAGGACAAGAAGTACATCCCTGTTTACGAGGCACTTCTCTCTCGCCCGGCGATGGCAACCGGCATCCGCGAAGAATCGGTCGCCGCACTCGCGAAGCTGCGGCAAACAAGTCCCGCCAACGAAATCCTCACGGCGATCGAAGCCACGCCTTTCGACTCGACCGAGTCGCGGCGAAGCGGCCAGGTGCTTGCCCGGATGCTGTTGGCACGCCCGACAGGAGAGTTGAAGGCGATCACCGAGGCACTTTCCGTTATCGCGGGCGAGAACGAACCGTCGCGTTCGATTGCGTTGGCGGCGATGATCGCGGGCGGCCAAGCCGAGGCGGCCGAAGCGATCGCGGTCGACGAGGGAGCTCGGATCGCCTTACTGGACGCGATCGATTTCTTGCCGCGAGCGAATCAGAAAGCGGTTCGACGCCAATACGCCGTCGCCCAATTCGAATCAGCGACAGGTTTCCGCCTGCGGTCAGCGGCGATCCGTTCGCTTTCGAAGATTCGAGTGGAGCAACGCGATACCTGCACTCGTCTCATGCCACTGCTGGAAGACGCTGAATTGCGTGTCCCCGCGGCACGTGGGCTGCTGCGTTTGCAAGCCAACCGATCGGTCAATTGCATCACGTCAACGAATTCATTGCTCGTTCGATCTGCCGCCGCGGTCGCTTCTGCAAATCGCACCAGCGTTTCGGCCGCCGTTTCAGCCTCGCCTGCCTCAATCAGGTTGGCTTGCAAACGCAGCAGCCCACGTGCCGCGGGG
>JBCBLJ010000866.1:0-3432 GCA_038520195.1 Planctomycetota bacterium | reverse complement strand
GTGGTGACCAGGCTCGTCGAGAGATTCCGTTCCGCTCGAAAGCATTCCAGTGATGTGCACGATTGAGGACGGTGTTGATAACCCGGCAGGAATAAGGATTCGCTCACCGTCCGGATCGACCAAAGTGGTAAGTTCGCCGCCACCACGCTGCTCCGCGCGATGGATCCCAAGCTCTCGACCGATGCGGAGATTTTGCAAGCGTTCTATCCGACGCGGACCGAAAAGCTTTCCAGCATCAAAAGCGCGCCGAAGATCGAAGGCAAGATCGCCGTCGACGATGTCGTGTACCCCAGCGGAAGCGAGCGGGCGGGCGAAATCATCATCGAGGCGGCTCATCGCATCACCAAGGAAGTCTCCGAGACGATTTGCACCGCGGGCGTGAAGAGCATTCAGTGCATGGATGCGCCTCGTGTACCGGTGATCTTCAACACCTTGATGGAAGATAACACGGCCAGCCACGAGGAAGCGTTGCTACGCATCTATCAGCGGCTTCGTCCCGGCAACCCGCCGCAGCTTGAAAAGGCCCGCGTGTTGTTTGAGGAGAAGTTCTACGACGACAATCGTTATCGTTTGGGCCGCGTCGGTCGGTTCCGCCTGAATCGGAAACTCGGCTTGGGTGTCAGCGAGTCGATCATGACGCTCCGCCCCGACGACATGATCGAGTCCATTCGATACCTGATCGAGCTGTTCGACCCCGAAAGTGATGCCGAGATCGATGACATCGACCACCTCGGAAATCGTCGTTTGCGAACGATCGACGAATTGGCTTCCGAAGAACTCCGCAAAGGTTTCTTGAAGCTGCGTCGTACCGTCCAGGAACGTATGAGCGTCAAGGATGCTCAGGACATGACGCCACGTTCGCTCATCAACCCCAAGAGCGTGTCGGCGGCGATTGACTTCTTCTTCGGTCGTGGCGAACTTTCGCAGGTCGTTGACCAAACCAACCCGCTTAGCCAGCTCACCCACGAGCGACGCCTCTCGGCACTGGGTCCCGGCGGTTTGAACCGAAAGCGGGCGGGCTTTGAAGTTCGCGATGTTCACATTTCCCACTACGGTCGGATCTGCCCAATTGAAACGCCGGAAGGTACGAACATTGGTTTGATCAGCTCGCTGGCGATTTACGCGGGCGTCGATGATTACGGATTTCTGATCACGCCGTATCGCTGTGTCAAAGAAGGCAAGGTGACCAATGACGTGGTTTGGTTGCGTGCCGACGAAGAGAACGAAGCGTTCGTCGCACCAGCCGATACCGAAGTCAAGGGCGGCGAGCTGGTGCCCGGTCCGAACTTGATCGCACGGGTCAGGAGCGACTTTCAGATCGTTCAGCCCAAGCAAGTCAACTACATGGACGTCGCGCCCAGTCAGATGGTCGGCGTCTCCGCCGGTTTGATTCCGTTCTTGGAGCACGACGACGCGAACCGCGCGTTGATGGGTTCGAACATGCAGCGGCAAGCCGTTCCCCTGCTCGTCGCCGAGCCGCCGATCGTCGGCACCGGAATGGAACGGGAAGTCGCTCGCAACAGCGCGATGGTGCTCCGCGCGAAGCGCGCCGGCACGGTGACCTATGTCGACTCAAGTCGCATCGAAATTGGGAACGACCACTACGAGCTAAAGAAGTACCAGGGACTCAACGAACGCACCTGCCAGAACCAAAAGCCGTTGATCAAGCTCGGCGACGAAGTCCAGCAGGATCAAATTATCGCCGACGGAGCGGCGACCCGTGACGGAGAGCTGGCGTTGGGTCGCAACGTTTTGGTCGGCTTTATGTCGTTCGACGGTTTCAACTACGAGGATGCGATCATCATCAGTGAAGAACTCGTGCGGAACGACACCTACACGTCGATCCACATCGAGGACTTCGATGTCGAGATTCGCGAAACGAAACTTGGCCGTGAGGAGTTCACCCGCGACATCCCCAATGTCAGCGAGAAGGCTCTTCGTAACCTTGATGAAAACGGCATTGTCCAAGTCGGAACCTACGTCAAACCCGGTGATATTCTGGTCGGAAAGGTCAGCCCCAAGAGCAAGACCGAGCTGACGCCGGAAGAAAAATTGCTTCACGCGATTTTCGGCCGTGCCGGTGAAGACGTTAAAAACGACTCCTTGGAGGTTCCCTCGGGCATCGAAGGAATCGTCATCGACACCCACAAGTTCTCGCGCCGGATGAGCTTGTCCGACGATGAGCGGAAGGCATTCGAAAAAGAACTCAAAGAAGTCGAGGCCACCGGCAACCAGGACATCGCGTCCAGCTTCGAGGCTCTGGTCCGAGAGCTGGAGGAATCCGGCGGGACGAAATTGAAAGACTCGACCGGAACTCCCTTGGCCGATGGACAGGACCCCAAGTTCGTCGCCGAGCGAGCCACCGCATTCCGGCTCGACCATGTCCTCGATCAGGTCAAATCGGATGACAAGAAGGAAGCTGTTGAGACCGCCTATCGTGAGAACTGGCCCGCCGTCGAAAATGCCATCGACCGCCGCGACCGGCAACTAAACAGCATGAAACGCGGTGACGAGCTGCGAAGCGGCGTCTTGCAGATGGCGAAGGTCTATATCGCCACCAAACGCGTGATCAGCGTCGGCGACAAAATGGCTGGCCGGCACGGAAACAAAGGTGTGATCGCGAAGATTCTTCCGATCGCAGACATGCCGTTCTTGCCGGACGGAACACCGCTGCAAATCCTGCTCAACCCGCTCGGCGTTCCCAGTCGAATGAACGTCGGGCAGATCCTTGAAACGCACCTCGGCTGGGCCGGCGCGAAGCTCGGATTCCAAGCCATCACACCGGTCTTCAACGGAGCCAGTGAGGGTGAGATCAATGACGTTCTGGATGAAGCTGGGTTGCCACGCCACGGAAAAGTTCGCCTGATCGATGGCCGTACCGGCGAATCGATGGAACAGGAAACGACGGTGGGCTACATCTACATGCTCAAGCTGCACCACTTGGTCGATGACAAAGTGCACGCGCGAAGCACCGGACCGTACTCGTTGATCACGCAACAACCGCTCGGCGGGAAGGCGCGATTCGGCGGTCAACGGTTCGGCGAGATGGAAGTTTGGGCGTTGGAAGCTTACGGCGCCGCCTACATCCTGCAGGAGTTGCTGACCGTCAAGAGCGACGATGTCGAAGGTCGAACCAAGATCTACGAATCGATGGTCAAAGGCGAAAACACTCTCGAAGCCGGCACACCGGCCAGCTTCGACGTTCTCACCAACGAGATCCGAGGACTGGCTCTCAACATGCAACTCGAAAAGCGACCGATCTAAGTCCGCTCGGACGGGCGTTCAACCACGTCCGTCGGTCGCATTGTGACGACCACCCGATTCGGCACAGCCACATCG
Organism: Planctomycetota bacterium; assembly: GCA_038520195.1. GTDB lineage: Bacteria > Planctomycetota > Planctomycetia > Pirellulales > Pirellulaceae > Stieleria. Next base: position 93 of record JBCBLJ010000866.1, on the reverse strand, counting down.
CGCCGCGAGCCATCCGCGACGCCTCCCCAAAACAGACACCGCTATCCGCCCAACGCACAAAGGCTTTCCAATATGTCGATTGGCGAAACCAGC
>JBCBLJ010000151.1:0-13174 GCA_038520195.1 Planctomycetota bacterium | reverse complement strand
CAGCAGATCGTCGTCGAACGCGATGGCAGCAGCGTCGAGATGAAGCTGTCGATTCCGATGGCGATCGTGATTCAGTTCTTGCGAGAAGAAGCCGACTTGCCGCTGTGAGTTTCCCCGACTCCGGAAGGGAGCTTTCAACATCCGCTGAGAATCCGCTTGAAGAGCCGTCGTCATTCGATCGGCTCTTCAGCCATTTTCATGCGCCGCTGATACGGTTTGTTGCAAAACTCCTCGAAGGGTCGGGGAAACTCACAGCGGCAAGTCGGCTTCTTCTCGCAAGAACTGAATCACGATCGCCATCGGAATCGACAGCTTCATCTCGACGCTGCTGCCATCGCGTTCGACGACGATCTGCTGGGCGGCGTTGAGCACGCTCGAAGCGGTTTCTTCGTCGTCCAGTTCCTCGCGGATTTGTTCGCTAAACAGGCTGATCATCGCGACCGCGCCCTGGACGAGTTGCTGCAGCTGCATCGCCTTTTCTTCTTCGCTGGTATCAAACACCAGTCGCATGCTGAGGTCACCGTCTTGCTCGCCGATGGAAAACCCAAGTTGATCGAGCATCGACGTGAGAGTCGCAACCGGTGGCGGGACGTCGGAAGCATCGAATGGCAACGAGGCCATCTTGACCGAGAGGAATTGTCCGTCGGGCACGGACCAACCGAGTTGTGCGTTGCGATCGCCGAGTGTCTTGAGTGCGTCGACGACGTCATCTTTGGACGCAGACGCCACGACGCGTTTGCTACCCGACTTCGAGGTCGCGAAGGCGATGAAGACGTCCTGGCCATCGACCGAGAGCGTGTGAATGGTTTGGCCGCCGAGCTTGAAGGAGTCGTACTCCGGTGCCGCCAACAACAGCCCTTCCAGGTTGCCGGTTGAGTCCTTGAATTCGGCGTGAATCACGAGACCATTGAGCGGGTCCTCGATGTCGCGAATCGTCACGAAGGCACGCAGTTCCTGCTCCACAGGATCGAAACCCAGCGATTCCTTGACGGCCGCAACCGCTTCGTCGGGGTCTTTCCCCAACTCCTCGCTCATCAGGCCGGAAGCGGCGCGGATCAGCGTTTCCCCGAACTCCGACTGAACGAATTCGCCGATGTCCATCTGCACATCGATGGTGCCCGAATCGCGCATGTCGGAGGACGATTCCTGGCCCCAAGCAATCGACCCGAAAAACGCCAAAACGACCCCGAAACACTCGATGGAGACGAGTCGCGAACACTGCTGAAACTTCGCTAAAACTTGAGGCATGTTCATTCCCTTTGAAACAGTTATGTGATCCGCACCAACCTCCGGTGCACTCAGTCTTACGGGGCAGGCCGTGCGGCGTTACATCGTTTCAAGAAACTTTTCGTGGATCGCGAGAAACAAATCGTGGAACTCGCCGAGACCTGGCTCCCGAACAGCTCAGTGAGCCGAGCCGTCTCGCCCCGTGATCAAAGCAATTGACGGAATTCGGGAAGCGTCGAGCGAAGGATGGAGAGCAGGTCGCGGCGAGTCCGCGGGTCGAGATGCTCGTATCCCTCCAGCGTTCCACCACGAAGGACTTCCGCGAGACGTTTCAGCACCATCATTCGGACGACGTCGGGAAGCGCAGAAAATGCGTCCGAGTGGATCAAGTAGCTGCACGGATACTTGAAGAGCCGCGTACGGAGATCGAAGTCACGAAGACTTCGTCCGCGTGAGTCACGGCGTCCGCTCTGGACAAAGTCCGTGGCGAAGGAAGTCGTGCCGGAAATAGCGGACGTCAGCTTGAACTCGTCGCGAAAAAGCAGGTGATGAAGCACTCGATCGGCCGACGCCGCGATCCGACGTTTCGCACTATCACTGAGGAAGCCTTCGGGGCGATCGAGGATGCGATTCATCGTGAAGGACTGGTGCATCGCCGAACGCGTCTCAAAATTCGCCGCCGCAATGGCGTTGTGCATTTGCGTCTGATGGGCCAGCACCATCAATGCAACAAGGTCACTGTGCGGAGACGGGTAGTCGTCCACTTGGACGTCGTCGGTCAGGTCCAATCGATTTGCACCGATTTCGCGATCGAACGTCCGGACGCTGCCCTCGCAAATGGTGTTTCCCATGTGCCGCATGCCGCCGTGGTCGCCGCTGACGTACCAACCGCCCCAGCGATCTCGGAAGTCACTCGTCGCATCGGTAACGAAGGTGCCGTTGGAAAGTCTCGGTTGGCCGGACGCCTCGGTGAAGACGCTTCGCATCAGATAGCCGGGAACATCTTGGGTTCGGCTCGTCGCGTGACAGGACAGGCAAGTGCCCTTGTCGCGTTTGAACTCCGGTGTCACCGATTCACGCTGCGAGAGGGTGTAAAAGGTGGCCGCCTGTTTGGCGTCGGTCGCGGCGATCTCCAGTACGTCGCCGTTGTGGCAGTATCCGACGTAGACGTCATCGTTGAAGTACAGCGCTCGCGGGTGCCGCGGCGAAATGCGACGCAGTTGCAAGCTCGTCTTTGAGAAGACCAGCGTTTGGGAGCTGACGTCGATGTCCAATTCGCGAAGGACCGAGCGTAGATAGCCGAAGTCCGTTTCGAATATCAGTTTCGACTCACCCGAGTCGATCCGCTTTACCAAGCGAGCGACCGGGTCGTCGACGTCGGCGTCGTGATAGTTGATCGGCGGACGCTCAAACTCAAATTGGGCACGAACACCCTCGGCGACAAAGCCGAAAACGATGAGAAGGGCGGTGACACGAGCGGTAGCGACACGAAGGGAAGTGGGCACGGGCGTGAAGTCAAAGCGAAATGACAAAGACATTGACGCGAGAGTCTAACCCGAAGCTGCCAACGATTGAACGACTGGTTCTTAGGCAGCGGGCGCGGCAGCAATGCAACAAAGGGCAATGCAATTCGCCGGGCGATTCGGCACGATTGCTGGGCGTCACCGCAGAGCACCCAACGAGAGTCCGTCAGGTCGCGCGTCGGACTATTTCCACCGATCCGCTTTCGGGATGAACGTGTCGAGAGCATCGAGGTGCTTGCCACTATTGCGTGCGGCGAATTGGTAACCCAGCATTGCGACCTTGTCGGCGGCTTGCTCGAGTTCGGCTGCGTTGTTCAGCTTCAACTTGATGCCGGCGGCGACGAGCAAGATTTCGTCGAGGAGTGGTTCGTCGACTTTCGCGGCGACGCTCTTGATGCGCTTGATGGCTCGCGCTGCTCGTTTGGCGACCGTGACACCGAAGGTGTCTTTCTTGGTTGCCGTCGCGGTTGCGCGCAGTGACGATTCGAGTTCGGCGATCATGCCAGCGACGAACATCACTCGCAGTCTTTCGGCGGAGCTCGCGGCGTTGACCTTTCCGTCGGAGCGGACAAAGTTGTGACGGATGGAACCCTGGCTCCAGGAGACGAACTCAAAATCCAGGCTCCCGGCCGAGTGGCCGCCAACGTTGACCAATTCTTCGTCCGCAGTGGTGTGGCAGCGAAGGCAGCTTTGGGCGACGGCAAAAACATTGACGGGATTCCGCATCCCGGCCGCAATGCTGGAAGCGAGTCGCTGGCGTCGATGTTCCGGCGACTCGGTCGTGCGGGTAACGTTTGGACCGCCGTAGTCATGGTGCATCTCGAGCCAGTCTTTGGCCGCACCGTGGCAGGACTCGCACGAGACGCCCGAAATCACATGGGGGGATGGGTTGCTGCTTTCGGCTTGCTGGGTGTAGTGGCACGCGACGCAGCGTCCATCATGCTTGATCGAGCGGAGTCCGAGTTTCTGCGCGATTTGCTTGGCTTCGGGACGCCGATGCAGTACGTCGACGGTTTTCGCGTGTGGCGTGTCTCGCCAAACTTTGACTTCCGAGGCGTGGCACTTCACGCAGGCTTCGCTGCCGAGAACCAGATGCGGGTCGGCGGGGGCCGCTTCGAGACTCGCCTTTGATTGTGCCCGTCCGGCGCTGACCGAGCTTGAACTCTCGGGGGATTCGCCAAGGATCGGGTTCGGCAGCATCACGCAAAACATGAAAACGGCGATGGTCTTACAGGACATGCGTTCGGAGCCGGGAAGGGGAATCGAGATGTTCGTCAAAATCGCTACAGACGTCGCGTCTTCAAACAACACGGCATCCAAAGAAAGCGTAGGTCATGAAACGTCCGATCGCGGTGGACTGATTGCCTGCAGGATTGTGCGGAGAGCCCTCACGTTGTCGCCCCGCCCGCTTCGAAGAGTCGTCGGATATACTGTGCCCGCTGTCGGCACTGAATGACTCGTGGTCGCGACCCTTTCGTTCCGTTTTCGCATTCATCGCCATGCCACGAAGTCGGCTCGGACCGCTCGCCATCGAATCGCGGCTGGGGGATCACCCGTCGCAGAGCACGGTGTGGCGGGCCGTTCATGTTCAGCACAAACGCGCCGTCGCCGTGAAGGTGTTTCAGACGCCTTTCGGTGGGACCGTCGAATCTCGCAAGCTGTTCTCCGACGAGTGGGAGCGACTGAAGCAGCTCGATCATCCCTCGCTCGCGAAGTGTTACGGCGGAGGCTTCGAAGACTCCGATGCGTACCTTGCCTACGAGCTGATCGAAGGTGAGACGATGTCGGCGCAAATCGAACGCTCGGGACGTTTGTCTTGGGAGAATGCGCTCGAGATCGCGATGGGGCTGGCCGCCGGTTTGGAGTACCTGCACACCAACAACGTGGTGCACGGCGCCATCGTTCCCGACAAAGTGATGGTGACGGGGTTTAGTCCCGTGCTGCTGGACCTTCGGATGGATCGGCGTGGATCGCCGTTCCGAACGTCGCGACCGCCGACGAAGGAACAAATCGCGCTTCAGGCCCCGGAGCTTTCGTCGGGCACCGGCTCGGACGCCGTGCGAAACGCGACGCCGGCCGCCGACATGTATTCGCTTGGCGCGATCACCTACTACGCGATCACGGGACGTTTACCCGTGGAGGGCGAAACGATCGAAGAAGTCCTCTCCAACGCGCCGCACAAGGTACCGACTTCACCGGCAACCATCGTCTTGGATTGCCCGGTGTGGCTCGACAAGGTGATCATGCAACTGCTTGAAAAGAACCCCGCTCAGCGACCGGTTTCCTCGACCGCCGTGCGTTTGTCTCTCGAGGAAGTCCGCAAGCGATCGTTATCACGCGCGGGTGTGGCGGAACATGTCAGTTCGGGTTTTAGTGCGTTGCAGGTCACCAACCAGCAAGCGAAAGACGAGGCGCGAACGTTGCTCGGTCGTGACGTCGTCGATCTGAAAGCGATCGATGAGCAACAGGACGACGACTCGGAAGATGGTTACGTCGTCTGGCACGATCAGCCGTGGTTTTTGCTCGGCGGGCTTGTCGCGCTGTTGGTGCTGATTGCCTGGGTGGCTTGGCCGGCGAGTGAAGAGAAACTGCGTCGCCGCGCCGAGCGTCTGATCGCCCAGGACACGCGGTCGGCGTTGGCGGAGGCAAAGAGCCAACCGCTTCGGGAACTGTTGGTCCGCTTTCCGGACGGCGAAAACGCTGAATGGGCGCAGCAACAGATCGACCGCATTTCGGTGATCCAGTTTCTGCATCAACTCTCGGTCAAGATACGGGAGAATCTTGTGATCAAAAATCAGGGCGAACTGCTGCACAAACGGGCTCAGCAGTACGCGGCCAACGGCGACGTCGCCGAAGCCATCGACAAGTACCGCAGCATGATCGCGATTCTGGGCGACGAGGAGGAGTACGAGACGGCGGTGAACGCCGCCCGCTATCAGATCGCGATGCTACTCAAGGATGGAGTCGAACCGACCGATGCGGCCGAGACCGTTCAGAAGAAGTTACGGGAAGCCGAGGAGCTTTTTGAGCAAGGACATGTGGTCGAGGCCCGCGAGATCTGGCGGAACCTGGTGGAACTTTATGGCGATAACTCAAACCTTGCGCCCTTCGTGGAGCGGGCCCAGGACAGGCTGGCGGGAAGGAAAGACGAGTAAATCGCCGGTGAGGGAACCGCGGGTGCCGTCGACGCTTTCGATGGGAGGATTATCTTCCTTTGCGGGCAAATTCTCATCGCCCGTGTCAAGCTCGCCGACACGTCGACGAAAAGCGATCGGTGGTCGGGTACACTAACGGCCCGAGGAATGAACTTGACGACGCTCTACCGGTACGGAACGGCTCCGGCGGTCGCGTCAAACGTTCACCAAAAGCGAGCGGCAATGACCGCGAAACGGCATTAGAAATCGGTGCGCAGGCATCAGCGGAGTCTTGTTTTGGGTTGTGGCGGCATAGGCGGATGTCATGAACACGACTGAACCAGTTCCAGTTCGCACGTTGCTGGTCAGCGATGTGCACTTGGGGTGCAAGCACGCTCGCGCGGAGGAATTTTTGGCGTTCCTTTGCCGCTATGAGCCGCAGACGCTGTACCTCGTGGGTGATTTTCTCGATGCGTGGAAGCGGCACGCTTGGCACTGGACATCACAGTGCGACGACGTGGTGCGTCATCTCACGGACCTTCATCAGCGGGGGACGCAGATTTTCTACACGCCGGGCAACCATGACTCGTTCCTACGGCATTCTTCGTTTCGCGAGCAACTTCCGGCGGGCTTCCCGGATGTTGAGATGGCCGATGAATTCGTTTACCAAACTCTCGGCGGTTGGCGCTTCCTGGTAACCCATGGCGATCTTTTCGACGCCGTCGAGGCGCGTGCGCAATGGATTTCCAAAGCGAGCTCTCGGTTTTACGATCGCTGCCTCAGCCTCAATCGTTGGGTTCAGCGACGTTTCATGAGTGAACGACGTAATCCCTATGGTGTTTGCGCGGTGGCCAAGGGTCGGGTGAAACGTGGAGTGAAGTTTATCAGCCGGTACGAAAAGAAAATTATGCGGCACGCCCGTAACCGTCGTTGCGACGGGGTAATCTGCGGGCATATTCACACGCCGGTAATCAAACAATCGAAGAAAGTGCTCTATTGCAATACGGGCGACTGGGTGGAGAATTGCACCGGTCTGGTGGAGCATTTGGATGGAACACTGGAGTTGGTACGACGCTACGGCGCGTCCAAGGGACTTCGTCTTCCCGCGAAAACGGTGGATCGAAGTGAAAATGGATTACGGGGGAGTTGTCCGTCTTCGCTGAATTAGCGGGCAGCTTGCATGGTTAATCGGGCAGTGACTTAGCCCGAACGCAACTCACTGAGAAGACAATCGGGATCATCCATGGTGCGGGAATGGCTAGGGCGGAAATACTTCTCCGCCGTCCACCAAAAGAACTTGGTTTACAACACCTGCTGGGAAGACCCTCGGCTGGATCGAGAGGCGTTGCGTCTTGGGCCAGACGACACTGTGATGGTGATCACTTCGGCGGGCTGCAACGCTTTGGATTACGCGTTGGAGTCTCCCAAGGCCGTCTACGCGGTCGACATGAATCCGCTTCAGAATGGGCTCTTGGAGCTAAAAAAGGCGGCGATTAAGTCGCTTGACTACAAGGACTTTTTTCAAGCCTTCGGTGAAGGGACGCATTCACGCTGGCGAGAACTCTATCACGACGCAATCCGCGACGAGCTTCGCCCTAACGATCAGAAGATTTGGGACAAGCGTGTCAAGTTCTTCGACGGCTCAGGCCGCCGCAAGAGCTTTTACTTCCGGGGGACATCGGGCATGTTCGCTTGGATCATTAACAACTACCTGAACCGCCCCAAGGGGCTTCGTGAAGCGGTCGAGCGAATTCTGTCGGCCGATTCGACCGAAGAACAGACTCGGATTTACGAGTCTCAAAACGTCTCCAAACTGCTGTTCACCAAACCACTCCGCTGGGCGCTTCGACGCGACGCGACGATGGCCATGCTCGGCGTTCCGCGGAGTCAACGACTACAGATTGATCGCGGCTACCCCGGCGGTCTCGGAGGTTTCATTCAGGATCGTATTGAAGCCGTTTTCAAAGAGATTCCGCTGAAGGACAATTACTTCTGGCGAGTCTATTTGACAGGCAAGTACACACCATCCTGCTGCCCGGAGTACCTCAAGCCGGAAGGTTACCAACGGCTACGCGACGGACTCGTGGATCGTGTCTCGACCCACACCGATACCGTCGAGGGCTTTTTGACCGGTCATGACGGACGAGTTTCCCGATTCGTGTTGCTGGACCATATGGACTGGCTTTACGAAAAATACCCCGAACTATTAACCGCGGAGTGGCAAAGCATCATCGATCGCTCTGCTCACGAAACTCGTATCTTGTGGCGAAGCGCTGCGCTGTCCGTCGATTTTGTAGACCCTCTGGAAGTCGTTGCATCGGGCAAGCAAGTTCGGGTCGGTGACTTGCTCACCTATCAAACCGATCTTGCCGAGAAGTTGCATGTGCATGATCGTGTTCACACGTATGGCAGCTTTTACATCGCGGACTTGATGGATGTCGCGGCATGAGTGAGGCGGCTGACGTCCGCTCCGGCACCGAAGCCAAGCCGACCGAAAAAGCGAAGTCTTCCATCTGGAGTGACCTGCGCGTGATCTGGCACCTGATCGCGCATCCTGTCCGAGGCAAGACGCATGCCGAGCGGCTGGAGAGCTTTTATGGAGGCCAGGCGGACGACTACGATTCGTTTCGTGCCCGGATGTTGCACGGACGTGACGAGTTGATCGATATGCTTCAGTTTCCTGAGTGCGGCTCATGGGTCGACATGGGCGCGGGGACGGGAGAAAACGTGTTGAGGGCCCGTGATCGCACGGACACCCTGAGCGAAATTCATTTGGTCGACCTTTCGAAGTCGCTTCTCGAAGTGGCCGAGAAGCAGCTCGGCGGAGCGGGCATTACCAACGCCCATTTCCACCTCGCCGACGCCACGAGATTCGATTTGCCGTCGGAAAGCGTCGACGTCGTCTCGTTCTCGTATTCGTTGACGATGATCCCCGATTGGTTCGAGGCGGTGCGGCTCGCGGAGCGAATCCTCAAGCCGGGCGGGACCATCGCGGTCACGGATTTTTATGTGTCGCGAAAGTACCCGTCGGAGGGGCATCGTCGACACGGGTGGCTGCGGAGGAACTTTTGGACACTTTGGTTCGCCGGAGACAACGTTTACCTCAACGGCGACCACGCGTCGATGCTGCACCGAAGGTTCGAACCGCAGTTGTTTGACGAACGGCTGGGCAAAGTGCCTTACCTACCATTTGTTCGAGCGCCATACTATCTTTTCGTTGGTACGAAGCCCCGCACGGCATAGGCAATTGGCCGGCCGCGCCCTCGCGCACGCTGGGGCCCCGTGCGGCGCACGCTGTGGCAAAGCCCATGGATTGCCGAGCACCACGCGACGTGGTTCGACGCAGGAACAACACCCGACGGAAAGATTGATGGCGACGACGCTTGCTCCTCCGCAGGACTTGGCTCAAGTCGACGAGCCGACGGTGGCGGTGTCTTCACCGGAACCAACACTCGCGACCGCGGAGACTCATCCGCGTTCCAACTGGGCACGACTCTGTGGCGAGTTTCTGAAGTGCCATCGGCGACCGCTGAATGTCGCCTTGCATCTGTTGACGACGCCCGCGGCCCTGTTCGGCGTGAACGCCTTGATCTGGGAAGTTCATCCGATCGCCCTGATCACTTTCATCGGCTTGCAAGCGATTCTCGTCACAGCGCTAACGCCGACGTCGGTTGCATTGATACACGGAGCGGTTGTTACGGCGATCGCGGCGCTTGCGGCTTGGACGTCTCCCGGAATCATGATCGGCATCGTGGCACTAGTCGGCGGCTACTTTGGCCAAGACTTAGCCCACTGGATCGCAGGCGAGAAAACATTTCAAAGCACCTACATTCGTAAACGAGGCTGGCTGGCGCAATTCATTGAGCACACGGTTCTTCTGTTGCCGGTTATCTTGGTGATCGCCGGACGATGGAAGGAATCACCGTTCCGGATATTGGTGCAGCGCAAAGCGATCTTGAAAACAAAGCTCACCGGCAAGCGTCACCGCGAGGACTTTGGATCGATTTGCGCCTGGGTCAAAGACAAGCAACCGGTGGTGACGCAAAGCAACCACTGGTGGCAGGCCGATCTGACCGAAGAGGCCGGCGAGGCATTCGCTCGGCTCAGCCACGACGACCAGCTGCTACGAATGATTCGGAACTTCCACGGTCCCGGCTACGAGGTCAAGCCGGTGCTTGGAATGAATGAGTTGTACGTCACCGGTCCGCCCAAAAAATCAACGTCCGACACGGTGTTTTATATGGGCCACGTCGACGGGCCTTGGTCGGTGTTCCCCGGTGCTCGGCTTTATCGCTGCATGCTGGCGCTGAATGAGAATCTGGAAGTCACGACCCATTATCCAATGTCGAAGACGGATTATGGCGATCCCGAAGGGCACCGTCTGGAACACGGGGACGCGGTCGCATTCGATTTCAATCGCGAACTGCACTACATCACCCGCGAACCTAACGAGGCGCAAGCGGAACCACGGTTGAATTTGAAGCTGCACTTCGTCGCGTATCCCAAATCGATCTCCTGGTATGGTCGCTTGCTAGATCACCTCACGACCAGCTACGACATCAAGGCTCGAAACCTCTTCCTCGCAACCATTGATCCCAATAGCATTTGGACGAAAGTCAAAGCGAAGTGGGTGTTGTTTTGGACCAAGACGTTTGAATTGGCCGTTCGACATGTCGGCTGGACGAACCTGACGTACGTCGCATTTGCCGCCCTACTCAGTTTGGTGTTTTGGGATTCCAGGCTCTTTTTGGTGGCCACCAGTTTTGTCCATTATCTGATTTATGTCGGCACGTTCCAGGAACGCACGCCGGTGTCGTTTGGGACCTTCCGTCGCGACGCCGTCCTGTTTAAGTCCTTAGCGATGATTCAGCTCTTTGCGGTGTTTGGTATTGGCCTTTTCGCCGGCGACATGGCGACGACGGCGATTGCCGGAACCGTGGCGTTGGTCGCAGCGGGCTTCGGATTGGCGACCTACGCCACCGCCGTCCTCGGCCTGGATCGAACCTACTTCTCTTGGGAGTTAGGATTTGCCTCGCCAAAACGGATCGCCCGCTTTCCCTTTGGTGTGATCCCCCACCCGATGATCGTGGGAGCCATGATCGGCATCGCCGGAATGTTGCTGGTGCCCGCGATCCGCGACAACTTTGCTTGGCTCATCGCAGGTCACTTGATCGGGTATTTGATCGTGCTTTTGCACGAGATCGTGACCACCAAGCAGCGGCTCGCCCGACTGTCGATGGGCACCGATTGAGATCGCTCGCGCTGAAGGGTTGGGATGACTTGAACGCCGCGCTAGAATAGTGGACTGATACTTCGTTCCCACGATGCGGCCCACCCCATGCGATTGCTTGCCCAAGCACTGCTGTTGAGTCTTCTGACCGCGAATTGCCTTGCATTTGACGAGCCGAATGGCAAGTCGACGGAGGCTGCGGACAGCAGTGAAGACACCGATTCCGAAGCGGTGCGAGCCGAAAAAGAGCGTGAGCTGATTCTCGACGCACAGCAAATCACGTTCGAGGGGCTCCGGGCCGGCGAAGGTTACTTCAATGGTGACGGCACCAAGATGGTGTTCCAGAGCGAGCGTGATCCGGCAAATCCGTTCTATCAGATCTTTTTGATGGACTTGGAGAATGGAGACATCGAGCGAGTTTCACCCGGGAGAGGCAAAACCACGTGTGCGTGGATTCATCCGGACGAGGACCGCGTGCTGTTCGCGAGCACGCACCACGATGAGACCTCCGTCGAAAAGCAGAACGAATTGTTGGAGCTGCGACGGACGGGAAAGACACCGCGGTACTCCTGGGACTACGACCCCGAGTTTGAACTCTATGAGAGGGTCGAAGGTGAGTACCGCCGGCTGACCGACGCCCGCGGATATGACGCCGAGGCAAGCTACAGCCCCGACGGCAAGCAGATCGTCTTCGCATCCAATCGAGCCGTTTACGCGCAGGAGAAACTCAGTGAGCGCGAATCGGAATTGCTGAAGGTCGACAAGTCCTACTTTATCGACCTGTACATCATGGACGCGGACGGCAGCAATGTTCGTCGCTTGACTGAGGTACCAGGCTACGACGGGGGGCCATTCTTTTCGGCCGACGGAACACGGATTTGTTGGCGTCGCTTTTCCGAAGATGGCCTGACCGCCGAGATCTTCACGATGAAGATAGATGGCAGCGACGTTCAAAAGCTAACGTCAATCGGCGCGATGAGTTGGGCGCCGTATTTTCACCCGAGTGGCGACTACCTGATCTTCACGACCAACAAACACGGCTTCGGAAACTTTGAGCTGTATTGCGTGCGGGCAGACGGCAAAGGTGAACCCGTTCGCATCACCCACACCGACGGATTCGATGGCCTACCCGTCTTTCTCCCCGATGGCGAGCGGATTGCGTGGACAACAAATCGTATCGACAAACGCTCGCAGATTTATCTTGGCGGATGGAATGACGAGGAGGTACGGACTCGTCTCGGATTATCGGAGACGTCGTCGGAAGACCGTGAAGCCGGTGTTGCGGCGGCCGGACAAACCGCTCGTGAATTCACGCCCGCCGACGTCGCGCGGCACGTCGACTATTTGACACGACCCGAACTCGAAGGTCGCCTCACGGGGACCGAGGGGGAACGTCGCGCGACGGCTTACGCGGCGGCTTACCTGGAGAGTCTTGGGTTTGAACCCGCTGGAGAGTCGGGGACGTTCTTTGACGAATTCGAGTTCCCGGCCGGTTGCACGTTGACGGATAAGAACGTGCTGCAAATCACTCGTGGCGACGAGGTCACGACAGGAAAGCTGGACGTCGATTGGCGTCCGTTGTCCTTTTCCGGTGACCTGAAGATCGATCCGGCGGAGGTGATGTTTGCGGGCTATGGCATTCGTTTCGAGGGAAACGAAGAAGAAAAGATTGCAATGTACGACAGCTACGTCCACATGAACTGTGCAGGACGCTGGGTGATGGTGTTGCGAGATTTACCTCAAGACATCCCGCCGGAGCGTCGTCAGCAACTGGCTCGGTACAGTTCGCCTCGCCGCAAAGCGTCCTTCGCACGTGACATGGGCGCCAAGGGCATCATTTTTGTCGCCGGCCCCAACAGCAAGGTCAAGAACGAACTGATACGTTTCGATTCTGCCGCCTCGTCTGGGGTCAGCATCGCCGCGATCTCCGTGACCAACGAGTTTGCGGCAAAGATGTTCGGTCCGAAAGACGGTGATCTGAAGGAAGAGCAAACGGGGCACTCACGCGTCCCGCTTCGAGCAGGAAACCCATCGCGAGATCGCCACCGTCGAGCCCCGTT
>JBCBLJ010000020.1:0-25923 GCA_038520195.1 Planctomycetota bacterium | reverse complement strand
GTTTCAGATGCAGTCGGTTGCTTCGGAGGCGTTTGACATCCGACGAGAAACCGAGGCGACCCGCGCGGCGTATGGCGATACAGTCTACGGACGCAGTTGCTTGCTCGGCCGGAGGCTGTTGGAACACGGCGTGCGAGTCGTTCAAGTGTTTTATGTTACCAAGAGTGGCAAGCAACCTTGGGACACTCACAAAAACAACAACGATGGGCACAAAAAGCTGTGCGCCGACAGTGACAAGGCGACCGCGGCTCTCTTATCCGATTTGAAGCAACGTGGTCTGCTCGAGGACACGCTCGTGATCTGGGGCGGCGAATTCGGCCGAACGCCCTACGCCCAGATCGATAAATCAAAGAACATGAAGCAGGCTGGCCGTGATCACCACAACACCGGCTTCACGATGTGGCTCGCTGGCGGCGGCATCCGTGGCGGGATGATGTACGGGACGACGGATGAGTTCGGGATGCATGCGGTCGAGAATCGAGTGCACGTCCACGACTTGCACGCGACCGTCTTGCATCAAATGGGGATCGATCACAAGCGACTGACGTACCGCTACTCGGGGCGTGATTACCGACTGACCGATGTCCATGGTCGAGTGGTCAACGACGTCATCGCGTGAGCGTCCTCGGACACGACCGGTTTCCAAAGGATGCCGTCACTGACGGCTTGAGCACCGGACGCTCACCTCAATATGCAACGCAGTTCAAGAATCGTTGTTTGTTGGTGCATTTGAGGTGAGGGTCCGAAGCTCAGATACCGAATCGTCGTCGAAAGCGTGTCGCTCGGTGCCGGGCATACCAGATGCGTTTCGCCCTGTTTTGCGAGAATCTTCGTTTTCGTTTTCCATCTGGCATCGTTCCGGTCTCGTTTGCGGAGTCAATTCTGTTTTCGTGGCGTGGCTTCGAAAGTGAACCGGCATTCGCTGTTTTCTTCGAACTTTTCCGTGCCGTTGCAGTTCGGCGAATTCGATTTCCCTCGCCATTGATAGAAGCGAAAAACACACTGTGGTGTGACGCAGAATTGAGAAAGTTTTGGCAATATCAAGTGACCAGAATCTTTTCGCGACTCTCCGAGGGCCACCGCGGCACCAACATCCGACCGCCGCATCACGTTGAGGCACCGGCGGCGAAGTTCATACTCAAGCAACCGATAGCCCCGGCGCGACGATCACGTCGGTGCAAAACCAGGTGAATCCATGACACGACGACGCTTTCCGATGAAGTACACCTTTTTTGTTCTGTCGCTCGTCCTCGTGTTTTCGCCGCGACTCTCCGCGGAGCGGCCGAACATCATTCTTCTGTATGCGGACGACCTGGGGTATGGCGACGTCGGATGTTACAACCCCGAGCGGGGCAAAATCGCGACGCCGAATTTGGATCGATTGGCTTCCGAGGGCATGCGATTTACGGACGGCCATTCTTCGTCGGGGGTTTGCACGCCTTCGCGCTACACGATCCTGACCGGTCGCTACCACTGGCGTAGTCGTTTGCAGAAAAGCATCGTCGGTCTTTGGGGCGATCCATTGATTCCACCGGATCGAATGACAGTCGGATCGTTGGCCAAACAACACGGCTACGTTACCGCATGCGTTGGGAAATGGCATCTCGGTTGGAATTGGCCGATCAAGCCGTCACAGGTATCCCTATTCCGTAGCCCCGGCAAGAAAGCGGCGACGGCGACAGACAAGCATCGCGCGGCCTGGCACGATGTTTTCTCGCGACCGATACCCGGTGGACCCACCGCAGTTGGTTTCGACGAGTACTTCGGGACGGACGTTCCCAACTGGCCGCCGTACTGTTTCATCGAAAACGATCGAACACTCGGGATCCCAACGGAGTACGCCGACGAAACGCTGTTCGTCAGAAATCAGGCAAGCAAACAGGGGCCCGCGCTCGCCGGATGGACACTCGAGCCGATCTTGCCAGCCCTCGCTGACCGAGCGATCGAGTTCATCCAGCGGCAGGCGGAAACGCCAGATCCATTCCTGCTCTACCTGCCATTCACTTCGCCGCACACCCCGCTCTCGGTCAACGATGAGTGGAAAGGCAAAAGCGGACTGAGTCTTTACGCCGACTTCGTGATGGAGACCGATGCGGTCGTGGGGCGAATTCTCGATGCGATTGACGACTCCACGGCGAGCGAAGACACGCTCGTGGTCTTTACGAGCGACAATGGCTGCGCGCCCTACATCGGTGTGGCCGACCTGGAAGAAAAAGGACATTACCCCAGCGGACCGCTGCGCGGTTACAAAGCCGACGCATGGGAGGGCGGGCATCGGGTTCCATTCATCGTCCGATGGCCCAGTCACGTTGAACCGGGAACGGTGAACCACCAACTCGTCCATCAGGCCGACCTGATCGCCACGGTCGCAGAGATTCTCGAGGCCGAGCTACCCGATGATGCCGGTGAAGACAGCTTCAGCTTCCTGCCGCTGTTGCGCGGTGGATCGGCGCCCATTCGTGAGACATCCGTTAGCTGCTCGATTCAGGGCGTACCAAGTCTGAGGGTGCATCAATGGAAATACATCGCGGCACCTGGGTCAGGTGGCTGGGGAAAGGGCGGCGACCAAAGTCAACCGATTCAGCTCTATGACTTAGCCACCGATATCGCCGAATCAAAGAACCTCGCCGCCAACGAACCCGAGCGTGTCAAAGAGATGCAGACGCGTCTCGAACAGCTGATCGTCTCGGGACGGAGTACCGCCGGCGCGAAGCAGGCGAACGACGTTGAGGTCCGGCGGTTCCCGATCACGAAACGACCCAGGTGATCGCTACTCAGTTTTCCAGCGTGGTCCCGTGTCCGTTACCAAGTGGCGATCGACGATCACGTTCTCCGGATCGTCGCAGCCGGCCAGCTTGCTCTGACGTGTCCCCCCGTCGATATCGTTTTCGACGCCCGAACCCTCGGCCACTCGAAGGATATCGATTCCCATCGGCCGGAGCAGTCCATCCGACGAACGAGTGAGATCGATGTCGACGGTTTCGATCGAAACCAGATCCGCGCCGCGGGTCTGACCTGACTGCAGCTTATTGTGCTTCCAAACGAAATCGACCGGCTTGGCGTGCACCCGAAAGAGTTCCCATTTCGTCGGCACAAAAACGTTGTGACTGATCACGCAATTCGAAGCGGCCACTAAGTTTTCGCCGGAACGGACGCCGAATTCCATCGACACTTTGCAGTCGATCAATGTGTTGTGAGCAACCAGCGCGTCGCGCACCGGCGCGTATCCGTTGAGTGGGCTGTTCGGGAGTCCATTCATGAAACAAATTCCGGAACGCTCCGCGTCACCACGCAAGCCTTCAAAGTAGTTGTTCACGACTCGGTGTTGCGAGCCAATGATTCGCACGCCACCGGTGCCACGAACGGTGCGCCCGAGAAAGACGTTTCCGTCAACAAGACACCGGTGTCCATGTCGCAGAGTCAAGGCGCCTTCGCAACGCTCGAATAGGTTGTGGCGATAGATGTTGCCACAGGACTTGTTCGAAATGATCTCTCCCTCGCCGTTGCAGCGATCGAAATAGTTTTCTTCGACGATCGAAAGACAATCTCGTTCGGACGTGTCGCTCGTTCCGATTCGAATCGTCTCGCCACCGTTTCGTCCGAGTTCGGGCCGGGGACCGAAATGGTTGTGATCGATGCGATGTCGACCTGGCGTTTCACCGACCCACACAACCAAAGACGGGCCGCGGTTTCGTTTACCAGCCAAATAGCAATGGTCAACGCGATTGTGCGTTCCATAAACATTCAGCCAACGCGACTCTTGCTGTGTCGTTTCGGTTGTCTGTTCAAAGCAACAGTCCGTGATGCGGCTGTGATGGGCGTGCCGCTCGCTGTGCGTTCGAAATTCGAACACGTTGCTCGAACCGCCGGCGTTTCGAAAAACGAGCCCCGAAACGACCACGTGGTCTCCCGAGACCCGAAACGTCACCGCACCCGTCAGCACGACCCCGCCGGGTGACTGTGCACGAATCGTGATCGGGGCGTCGCGGGTTCCGGCGAGTCGTTCAAAACGCAGCTCGCTGTCGGTCCAGGTCCCATCGGTCATCACGATCGAGTCGCCGGCGCGGACTTGTTTCAGAACCGGTTTGAGGTCGACCCCCGGCTCGATCCGAAACTCCTTTGCCTCGACACCGCGAACGTGTGTGAAGGCCAGCAGCAAGAGGCACAACACCGACCGCGGCACGATGCGATGGTCACCACGATGACAGTCTCCCATCACGCCAGCCGGTACGGTGCACGGTACTCCTTGTTCAGCCATTTTTCGGCCTCGACACCACCCTCGATCGTTTCCGCTTCGGGGTTCCAGCGGATTGTCTTACCGCTCCTTACCGCGATGTTTCCGAGGTGGCAAACCGTCGCGCTGCGATGCCCGATCTCGATGTCAGCCGAAGGCTTGTCCCGTGTTTTGACGCAGTCCAAAAAGTCCTGAACATGGGCGATGTTGGCGTATCGTTTGTGTTCCTTGGGCAACGTGACGGTGCGACCGTCCCGCACGAGGGGCGCGGGGATGTCGGCGGCGTTCAGTACTTCGGCGGAACTTGCCAGGATGCCGCCTCGCCACACGAAGACACTTCCCTTCTCGCAGATGAATTCGGTGCCCTGGTTCTTGCTGGGAGTGCCGGGTGTTTGTCGGCAATTCAGCTTGACGCCGTTCGCATACGTGTAGGTCATCTCCGTGCGGTCAGGCGTTTCGTACCATTTTTGAGGGTGGTAGACGGCTTTGCCTTTGACGCTGACCGGGCCGCTTGCATCCATGCCCAGTCCCCATTGGGCGGTGTCGAGATGATGCGCGCCGAAGTTGGTTTGTTGGCCGCCGCTGTAGTCCCAAAAGAAGCGGAACAAGTAGTGCACCCGATTCTTGTTGTAGGGTCGCAAAGGAGCCGGTCCGAGCCAACGATCAAAATCAAATCCTTTCGGCGGGGCACTGTCGGCAACGGGGTGCTTTGCTCGGTCAATCCAATTCGGTCCTGGCAAGGCGACGTTGACTTCTTTGACGCTCCCGAGTGCACCCGACTGAACGAGCTGCGTGACGGTTTTGAATTCAAGGCCGCTTCGCTGCATCGTTCCCGTCTGCACCACACGCTGATACTTGCGGGCGGCGTCGACCATGGGCTTGCCTTCGCCGATGACCAACGTCAATGGTTTTTCGCAGTAAACGTCCTTTCCCGCTTGGCAAGCTTCGATCGTCATCAGCGCATGCCATTGGTCAGGAACGGTGACGACGACCGCATCAAGATCGTTCGAGTCGAGCAGGCGTCGATACTCATCGGTGCCTGACACCTTTCGTCCGGTTTCCTTCTGGATATAGGCGCCGGTCTCATTCAAGTAAGCGGAATCCAGGTCGCAGATCGCCTCGATGTTCTTTAGGAAATACCTCGAGTTGTTCTTCGGCCCTCCCTGGTTGCCGACGCCGATCATACCGACACGGACACGTTCGCTCGGAGGTTCGGCGGCAAAGATTGATCGGTAGCTCTTGGCGGACAGTCCGGAAAAGAGTCCCGCTGCGAACGAGGCTTTGAAGAAAGAACGACGGGCATGGCGAGTCATGGTTCGGTCCTGGACAGCGAGAGGATAACGGGAGTGGCGCGGTCGCGGCGAGAAGAAGCGGGTGTGGAAGCGGAACCCTGATATGGTAGCCGGAAACAACCGCGAGATTGTCAACCACCGCGCGAGGTCGCGCGGAGTCTTAGTTGCCGCTGCTGCTCGAACAAGATGATTCCGACGGTGGTCGCGAGATTGAGGCTGCGAACGCGATCACTCGTCGGCAGCCTCAGCGCCTGTGCGTTCTCGGGCGTGACAATCTCTCGCGGCAAACCCGACGACTCGCTGCCGAAGACGAAGAGGTCACCGGCGTGAAACTCAGCTTCCCAGACCGTCCGCTCGGCGAATCGTGAAAAATAGAATGGACGCCGTTTAGGAAAGCGGTTGGTGATTTCGGACCATGCGGGAACCGATTCGATGTCGAGATGTTTCCAGTAATCCAGCCCGGCCCGGCGAACACGTTTTTCGCTCAGGTCAAACGCGGCGGGCTCGACGATCCACAGCTTGGCGCCGACGGCGACACAAGACCGACCGATGTTGCCGGTGTTTTGGGGGATCTCCGGTTGATAAAGCACCACGTGGGCTACCGGCGCCGATTGGATTGCGTTCGGGTTGGCTGTCACGAATGGGTTGGACCGAGGGGGTGAGAGGGTTGCACATCATCTTGGTCGCGTGACAAACTGTGGTGGACCATCCACCAAGCGATTCAGCGGCCTCGTCCCGATAACAATTTATGCCGATTCAAGTCACGTGCCGCAGTTGTCTCAAACGCTTTTCAGTGAGCGACAAGTTCGCGGGGAAAAAGGGACCGTGTCCTAATTGTAAGAAGACAATTGAGATTCCCAAGGCGGACGAAGAAGTCGTCATTCACGCGCCTCGCGACGATTCTCCCAAGGACAGCAAGGGAGAGAGTGTTCTCAAGCCGATTTCCCGCCAAGAGACCGATGTCACGAGGCGGGGGCTGTTGCTGACCATCGGCGCGATCGTAGCGGTCTTTGCCTTGGCTTTGGTTTTCCGCTTCGCCGGCGAATCGGGGTCAGCGCCGCTTTGGGCCCAAGTGATCGGACTGCTGGTGTTGGCCCCGCCACTGGTTCGATCCGGCTACTCATTTCTTTACGATCAAGAACGCGAGCCCTACTACGGCGGCGAACTCTGGAATCGTGTTTGGATCTGTTCGGCAATCTTTGCCGTTTTGTGGTGCGTGTACGCGTTTGTTCCCACCTACGTTTTCGACTTCGATCAGGCGGCTCAAATGTCGTACGGGGTTTTTGGAGTCACCCTGTGCGTGATGATTGCGCTCGGGGCGATTGCCTCCTCGGCCGCGTTTGAGTTGGAATACATCAGCGGCGTGATTCACGCGGGAATGTACTTTGTCGTCATCGTGTTGTTGGCGTTTACCAGTGGCGTCATACTCGCGGGGTTGCCGACCGAGACGCTTCCTTGAGCTAGTGCCGACCCGTGCTTGATCTCCCTGAACTTGACCTGCTGCACGCCGCCGGCGAGGCGGGGTCGTTGATTCGCATTCCGCCATCGGATTCGATCCCGCTTTCTTCGAGGGTGAGACGAGTGCTGGACACGTCGCCGTTACGGCGACTGGCCGGTATTAGCCAACTCGGGATGGTTTCGTTGGTCTATCCGGGCGCGACGCACAGTCGGCTCGAGCACACGCTCGGTGTCTATCACAAAGCGCTGCGATTCATCTCTCGCATTCGTTCACTCGAGACCGTCGCATCGTGGCTCGACGAACCGATGACCGATGCGTTTGTTCTGGCTGCTCTATTGCATGATGTTGGACACTGGCCGTTTTGCCACCCGATCGAAGACATGCAGTTGGAAGGTCTCGCCGAACACGAATCGCGTGTCGCGGAGGTGGTTCAGAATAGTGAGTTGGAAGGCTTGATCGCGAACGATTGGCGGTGCGACGTCGCTGACGTGTTGTCGCTTCTGGATGGCGAGACGGCAAACCGATCGCCGGGATGGGGATTCCTTGGCAGCTGTTTGAGCGGCCCGATCGACATCGACAAGCTCGACTACCTTCAACGAGATAGTTTGCACGCGGGCGTTCCCTACGGCCGGAACTTTGACGAAAACCGCCTGATCTCGTCGCTGACCGTCGACCCAGAGACAAACCGGCTGGCGATCGGCGAAAAAGGACGCACCGCTGCCGAGATGATGGTGTTCGCGCGCTACGTGATGTTCAGTGAAGTCTATTGGCATCATGCCGTCCGCTCGGCAACGGCGATGTTGCAACGAAGCCTCTTCTTGCTCGCCAATCGCTGGGACCTCTCCGCCACCTTGCGTTTGGATGACGCCACGTGGATTCAACGATTGCGTCGAACCGCCGAAGGGAGTCTCGCGGAGCCGTTGGTCGATGGACTCTTCGGCTCCCGACGGAGACTCTTCAAACGCGCCGCAGAATTCAGCAGTCTTGCCGGCAAAGAGATTCATCACCGACTGTCAAGACAACCCTATTGGTGGCTGGTCGCTCTGAGTGAATCACTTGCCGAACAAATCGCCGAGCGGACCGGGGTGGCCGTTGGTGCCGCGGATGTCCTGATCGATGCTCCGCCGGTCGAGCTGGAAGTCGACATCAACATGACGGTCGTCGGCCGCGACTGCGTGGCGGCAACGTTGGGTGATGTTTCACCGGTCGCGGCGGCCCTCGCCCATCGGCAGTTCGATCATCATGTCAAACGGGTTCGTGTGTTCCTGCGTCCGGATCTTCGTGACACCCTCAAGTCACACTTCGCGACGAAGGAACAATGGTCGGAACTTCTTGTTGAAACGATCGACGCGGCGGAAAGGAGCTGGGCGTGAACATGAAGACCCACTCCATCGAGACGATCGTCCACCCAGGCCCGGCGGATGCTTCCCGGGACGTTGCCAATCGTTTAATCGCCGAGGTCCACGCCCGGCCGAACGCCGTCCTCGGGCTCGCCACCGGCGGAACGCCGGTTGAAGCGTATCGCCAAGTGGTGGAAGCCCACCGACGTGGAGAAGTCGACTTTGGAGAAGTTCGAACCTTCAACTTGGACGAGTACGTTGGGCTTGCTGAGGAGCATCCGCAGAGCTTTCGCTACTTCATGCAAGAACAACTTTTTGATCACTTGAACATCAAGCGTGAGCGGACTCAGGTGCCCGACGGGCTGGCGGCCGACATCGACGAGCATTGTGCATCGTACGAGACCAAGATTCGTGATGCGGACGGAATCGATCTGCAGCTACTCGGCATCGGCCACAACGGACACATCGCGTTCAACGAGCCGGGGTCGTCGCTCGAAAGCCGAACCCGCAGCGTCACATTGACCGCCGAGACGATTGAGAAGAACGCTCGGTTCTTTGATTCGCCCCACGATGTCCCGCGTTTCGCAATCACAATGGGAATCGGTACGATCCTTGAGGCGCGACGAATTGTGTTGCTCGCGTTGGGTGAGGCGAAGGCCGACGCGGTTGAAAAGGCACTCTATGGACCGGTGACCGAAAGCCATCCGGCGTCTCTACTGCAGATGCATCCCGATGTCACCTTCGTTTTGGACGCCGCCTGTGCCCGTGGGATCGATCAGTTGGCGGGGCGATCGTGAGCGAACGCACGGCGTACAAGGATTACTTTGACGCCACCGCGGCGACGCGTTTGGCGAACCAAATCGCGCGTGTCTATCCTGAGTTGAACAAACGCCGATTCAAGCAACAGTGCACCCGCGGCCTCGATAAACTCGAGTTTCATGATCGTGTCAAACAGTTCTCGACTGCGCTTCACGAGAACCTCCCGGCATCGATCGATGATGCACTTGATCTACTGACCAAATCGCTGCCCGCGCCGCTTCCGGACTGTGAGCGGGTGACCGACGGATGGCTTCAATGGCCCGTCGGCCAATTCATCGCCGACTTTGGCACGCAACACTTCGAACACGCGTTCCACGCCATGATCGAGCTGACGCAGCGATTCACTTCCGAATTCGCGGTTCGCCCATTCGTCGAGCAGGCTCCCGAACAAACCTTTGAAAGGCTCTTGGAACTCACCTCTCACGACAACCCCCATGTCCGTCGTTGGTGCAGCGAAGGCGTTCGGCCGCGTTTGCCCTGGGGCAGGAAGCTCAAGCAGCTCGTACAGAATCCCGACCCAATCTTTCCGATCCTGGAGCAGCTCAAAGACGACCCCGAACTCTACGTCCGCCGCTCGGTCGCAAACAACCTGAACGATGTCGCCAAGGACCACCCACAACGAGTGATCGAGTGTTGCCGTGGTTGGTCGGGCGGTTCCGACGAACGACAGTGGGTGGTTCGGCACGCGCTGCGAACGCTGGTGAAGGACGGTGATCCCGGTGCGCTCGAGTTGGTCGGCTTTTCGGCCCCTCGAAAGATCGAGTTGACTTTGGAAGTGACGCCGAAACGAATCGCTGTCGGCAACGACGTGACGTTATCCGCTGAGTTGTTTAACGGTTCCAAAAGGACCCAAAACCTGCTTCTGGATTTTGTGGTGCATTACGTTCGTAAGAGCGGCCAGCGAACGGAAAAGGTCTTTAAGTGGAAATCGCTCGAACTGCCTGCCGGCGAATCGCGCTCGCTTCAAAAAAAACTCCCGATGCGTGAGACGACGGTGCGGGCGCTTTATCCTGGCAAGCATCTCGTGGAACTCCAGATCAACGGAACTCGGATGGCGTCGGCATCCTTTCACCTCAAGCAATCATGAATTCTGTTCACGTTGGCGACGGCGCAGGCTCGGTCTCTTGCTCGACGCAGGTCGCGGTGGTCGGTGGAGGACCCATCGGACTCGAATTGGCGGTCGCCCTGAAACACGCCGGGATCCCGTTTCAGGTTTTCGAGGCAGGCAATCTCGGCCACACCGTTTCGTGGTGGGCCCCCCAGACCCGCTGGTTCAGCAGCAACGAGCGGATCGCCATCGCAGGCGTGCCGTTGTTGACGGAGGATCAATCCAAGTCAACGCGCGAGCAGTACCTCAACTATCTGCGAGGCGTCGCGACACAGTTTCAGCTCGACATACGGACCCAAACGAGCGTGAAATCGATCCAGTCGCTCGATTCCGGGTTTGAATTGACGACCGTGCCCCGCGGCGGTGACCCGGCCGCACGGCGAGAAGTGTGGCACGCCGATTCGGTCGTGCTGGCGACCGGAGGAACCGATTTTCCAAAGCGTCTAGGAATTCCTGGTGAAGACCTCCCACACGTTGACGGCTACCTGCGCGAAACCCATCGGTACTTCAATCGACGAGTCCTCGTAATCGGGGGACGTAACAGCGCGATCGAGGCTGCCCTAAGGCTGCATCACGCCGGTGCTCGCGTCACGCTCAGCTACCGCGGCCGCGAGCTACCGGAAAGGAGCATCAAGTATTGGTTGCTTCCCGAAATCAAGGGGCTTCTGCGGTCGGGACGCATCCGTCCAATGCTCGCGACCGAGCCGATCGAAATCACCCCCGGGCAGGTTCGTTTGCGGGACATCGGGGAGGCACCCGGGCCAGAGCAGCTTGTCGAGGTCGATGATGTCCTCGCGCTCATCGGATACGAGCAGGACAAGACGCTCTTCCGCAACATCGGCGTCGAACTGATCGGCGACATGCAGCGTCCGTCATTCGACGAGGCGACGATGGAGACTAACGTCGAGGGCATCTTCGTCGCTGGAACGGCGGTCGCTGGCACGCAAAGCAGTAGCTACAAGGTGTTTCTCGAGAACTGCCATGAGCACGTCGACACGATCGTTGCCCACCTCAGCGGGAGAAAGGCAAACACGCCTAACCCCGCGTATCAACAGCAGGCGGTCACTCAGCCCGAGACTTGAGGCAGTCCTGAGTCGCTTCGACGCGCCGGACAACCTCGTCGGCGAGAGCCCGCTCATTCACGGCGTCCGAAGCGTCCAGAAATGAAATCTCGGAGAACGACCGAAACCAAGTCTCTTGTCGTCGCGCGAGTTGGCGCGTGTGTGCCGCGATGGACTCGCGAACCGTTTGTGGCAGGGCACCGCCGTTCTGATCAGCTCGCAGCCACTCGATCACTTCCCGGTATCCGACCGCTTGGACAGCGGTTCGCGAAAGCTCGTACTGCTCGAGCAGCGATTTCACTTCATCGATCAGCCCCTGTTCGAACATGCGATCGACACGTTGATTGATTCTCTCGTGCAATTCCTTGCGTGGCCATTGAAGCGCAAACACGCAACACGATGACGCGGGACGCGCTCGCTCGAACTGAATCTGTCGGTGACTCAGTGGGCGTCCCGTGGACTTAGAAACCTCGAGTGCGCGAATCATGCGGCGAGTATCCCCCGGATCAATCTTGGCGGCCGAAAGTGGATCGACTTGGATCAGTCTTCGTCGCAACGCCTCTTGGCCGTATCGCTCGAGGTCCTGCTCGACCGATTTTCGAAAGTCCCAATCAGGAGGCGGGCCAGGATCAAACCCTCTCAGCACGGCTTTGAGAAACATCGGCGTACCGCCGACGAAGATCGCCTTGCGTCCATTCGCTGCCAGATCGTCGACGATCCGGTGCGCTTCTTGAAGGTACCTCGCAACGCTGTAGTCCTCGTCGGGCGTCACGAGGTCAATCATGTGATGTGCCACCCGCTCACGATCCGTTTCGCTGGGTTTCGCAGTGCCGATGTCCATGCCGTGATACACGGCGATCGAGTCGAGCGAAAGGATTTCACCGTTGAGACGTTCAGCGACTTCCAGTGCGAGCGCAGTCTTCCCCGACGCGGTTGGGCCGGTTAACACAACGACACGCTCAACGAGCGGCGGATAAGTGGTGTCACAATTGAGAGAAGGCATCGGCAACATCATAGAAACGCAGTCAATGATCGAGGAAGCCGGACATTTTTCGTCGCCATTCCCGTGGCCGTGGTAGACTCAATCACCATGGGTATGACCTACTTCAAGCGGTATCGAATGGAGTTCGATCTTGCCGATTGGAACGATTCGGAGCGTTCCCTCCCTGAACGATACGAGGTGATCGCGTATCGACCGGACACGTTGCGTGATCACGCCATCGCGAAGTTCAACAGCTTCCGAAGCGAGTTGGACGCCGACGTGTTCCCGTGCCTCGCCCAGCACGAGGGTTGCCTCCGTTTGATGCGTGAGATTACCAATCGTGGCGATTTCGTCAGTTCGGCAACTTGGTTGATCCGGTTTCAAGATGAAAACGGATGGCTTCCCGTCGGCACCATTCAAGGACTCGCGCAGGACGGATGGGGTGCCATTCAGAACCTGGGGATTGACCCGGCGCACCGAGGTCGCGGGCTCGGGTCCATTTTGCTCGATCGAGCGGTAAGCGGTTTTCGAACGTCGGGGCTCCAACGCATGCACTTGGAAGTCACGACGGAAAATACCGGCGCCATCCGTCTCTACGAACGACTGGGATTTCGCCGCTCCGATGTCGTCTACAAGGCGGTGGAGATCGCTGGTGCTCGTACTTAGGCGCGTGTCACCGTGATCACGCTCCCAGCAACGCCGCCTGTGCCAACAAAAAACGGCCACCCGTTGGGTGACCGTTTTGGTGAACGATGGATCGAAAATCAGGAGCGTCGACGGCGTCGCAGCGTGCAGGCTCCGGCGATCGCCGAGAGCGCGAAGAACGCCGAGGGCTCTGGAATCGCCGTCGCGACGGTGATCGTCAGTGAGGGAGCCGCGGCGAACAACTCCGCGTCTATATCGGTGAAGTTCGGGGTGTCGTTGAGCACGTTATTCGCGACCGTGGCCGTGGCGTTCGGATCGGACAGGGTAAAGGTCGTGCTGCCCTCTGCCTGGGCCTCAAACTCAAAGAAACCGACAAACGCGGTTCCGGTTCCAAAACCGGGATCATCACGTGCGTCGTTCAAGTTAATTCCGCCCTGCATCTGCAACGTTCCAGCAGTGTTGTCGAACGAAGGGGCAGGACCCTGATTGAATCGGAACAGCGGGGCGTTGCCCGCGTTCGGGTCCAGCGGCAGATTCTGCCCAATGATCGTCGTGACTTCACCGAGACCGGTGTTGAAATCCGCAACCAACCCGGCGGTCAGCAAGCCCGAGTCGCTCAGTCGGGACTCATTGGCTCCTGTCTCGATGATGAAAACGTTGACTCGTGTGACGTCACCGATCGCGACATCGACTCGAACGTCGCCCCCTGCATTAGGGGCATCAGGTTCGGTCAGGAAAACGCCAGCAACCGGTGCGGCGGGATTCACCTCCGCGGTGTAGGCGAAAACAATGTCCGCATAGGATTCACTCGCAGTGAATGCGGAGCACGCAAACGCAAAGACGAGGAGGAGGCGTCGCATGTGTGGGTCCGGATCAGATTGGGGAACTAGATTTGGATCGGATGATATTTAAAATCTGCAGATTGTCCAGATTATGACCGGACCGGATCGCGGATTCTCCAATTTTTCATGCTGCGCCCCCCTGGTCAGGGATACTGGCACCGCAGAATTCGACCCGACTTTTTGGGGTTTTCCCTCAAGTGAGTCGCGAAACCCTAGCACGTGATTCTCGACGGTCCGCGATGCGTGCTGGAATTCGCGAGGTTTCGGCGTTAGCTTTTGCCAAAACCCCTATCAGGAGCGTCGTGTCTGCCCATGGAATCCGAAATTCTGCTGCTCGTCGTCTATTTGGTCGTGGCGATTGGTTTCTCGTTCTATTGCAGCGTTGCTGAAGCCGTTTTGCTTTCGATTTCGCCGTCCTTCATCGCGACACTCGCCAAATCCCAGCCGGCAGATGCGGAGCGACTCAGCGGGCTGAAGGCAAACATTGATCGCCCGCTGGCCGCAATCCTGAGTCTCAACACCATTGCGCACACGATCGGTGCCGCCGGCGTGGGGGCACAGGCCGCGGAAGTCTTCAGCGAATACGCCGGTGCGGTCGCCGTCGCCAGCGGCATCATGACCCTGTTGATCCTGGTCTTCAGCGAGATCATTCCCAAAACCATCGGTGCGCTTTACTGGCGTGCGCTCGGGCCGTTTATTGCGCGCTCGGTCGGCTGGTTGATCTGGTGCCTTTACCCTCTGGTCTGGATTAGCGAGCAACTCACCAAGCTGCTTTCCGGCGGCAAGGGCTATCACGCTTTGACGCGAGAAGAACTTGGCGCGATGGCTGAGATCGGTGCGGAACAGGGCGTCCTGGCCGAGGGTGAGTCCCGAATCTTTCGATCGCTGATCCGCTTTCCTCAGATCACCGTGACGGACATCATGACGCCCCGTGCGGTCGCGATCGCATTCGGCGAGACGATGACGGTCGGTGAAGTTCTCGACGCACACCCGGAATTGCCCGTCTCTCGGGTCCCGATCCATCGCGCGACACTCGACGAGCCGACGGGGTTGGTTCTTCGCAACGATCTCCTGCAGACGCGACTGAAGGGCGGTGATCAAACGCCGCTTTCGGAGTTGGCTCGCGAACTGCCTACCATTCAAAGCGACCAATCGGCTCAGGCCGCGTTCGAGTTGCTGCTCGGCGATCGCGGCCATCTCGCGCTGGTGATCGACCAGTACGGTAGTGCGGTGGGGTTGGTGACACTCGAAGATGTGATTGAAACCCTGCTCGGACTCGAGATCGTCGACGAGCAGGACGCTGAGGTCGACATGCAAAAATTTGCGCGTGAACGTTGGCGTGAGCGAGCAAAACGATCCGGCTTAGCGGTCGATCAAGCTGACTGACTCATTGCGTCTCATAAGCCCTACGACGACGCTCGTTTGCGAAAAACCATTTGAACTGCTGGAACCGGTGAATTGCCGGATACTCTGATGCCCCTGCGTGACATTCTCATCTGTTCGGTTGCCCTGGTCGCCGCTCTCACCGGTTCAACGCTCGCGGCGCAAGAAATCAAACGCGGCGAGGTCGTGTGGGCGGACGAATTCAATGGCGATTCGATTGACACCTCGACCTGGGTGCATGACGTCGGTGGGCACGGATGGGGCAATGGTCAGCTTGAGTTCAATACCGACCGCGACGAGAACTCGTACACCAAAGACGGATGCCTTGTCATCGAAGCCCGACGAGAGAGCTACGAAGGGAACGCGTTCACGTCAGCGCGACTCCACACCAGGGATCGTTTCGCGTTTCGCTACGGAACACTCGAGGCGCGAATCGAGTTCCCTGATACCTCAGATGGAATCTGGCCCGCATTCTGGATGCTCGGCAAGAGCTTTCCCAAAACGCCGTGGCCCAAATGTGGCGAGTTGGACATCGTCGAAATCGGACACAAGGACGCGATCGCCGCCGGCACGCAACACCGCACCATCAACTGTGCCTTGCACTTTGCCGACGAGGACGATCAACAGAAGAGCCTCGTGAAGTGGTTTCAGTCTCCCGTGGATCTGCACAAGAGCTTTCATCTGTACCGCGTCGACTGGACTCCCGAGTCGCTCAAGTTCTATCTCGATGGCAAGGAGTTCGGTTCCTGGGACATCACCGCAAAGGAGTACAGCGAATACCACGAGCCTTTCTTTCCGTTGCTCAATCTCGCCGTCGGAAGCTGGGATCACTCCTATATCGCCTTGGACACACCCTCGGAAGTGACCGCCCAGTTTCCGGCACGAATGCGAGTCGATTGGATTCGCTTGACCGCCAATGAACACACCAGCATCCATCGACCGGCCGGTCCGATTGGCGTGTTCACCGAAACGCGAAAGGTCGAAAAGACCATCGAGTTCGCGGACTCATCGACGCCACAAAACGAACTCGAGTCGCGCGCCGCACTCTACCTTTGGAACAACCTGAACCAGGTCGAAGATCAACCCGCTGAGGGCGACGCTTGCTGGAGTTTCAAGGCGGGCGGCGGTGAGTGGTTCGGTTTGGGTGTCTACATGGGCCAAACCCGCAACCTCAACGAATACAAGAAAGGCTTCCTCCATTTCCGAATCAAGACCAAGTCGGCCGTCGCGATGAAGGTCGGGATTGAGAGCGCCTTCGGAGGCGAGTCGTGGGTTGCTCTGGGCGACGAGTCGGATGAATTCGGATTCGCGCGCGACGGAAAATGGCAGGAGGTTCAGATCCCGATGTCCAAGTTTGACGCCGCAGATTTTGAAGAAATTCAGCAGCTCTTCATGCTCGCCGCCGATCCGTTTGCCGCACCCACTGAGCTGTCGATCGATGACGTTTGGTGGGCGGCCACGAAGTAGCCAGCGGTCGTGAACGGAAAGCCGGATCAGTCTGAATCAATCAAGACCGAGAGCGGGCGGAAACTGATGGACGCCATCCGCACCAAGCGGAAGAGGATCGACTCGTTCAACGCTTTGCACTGTCAGTGGGCCGTACACGTGCGGAAACATCGCTCCTCCACGCGAGGGCTCCCAGCGTAGTTGGTCAATCGCCGACTCGCGTACGCTGATGATCAACAGGTCGTCTTGTCCGGCAAAGTGTTTTGCGACGGTCTCGCGAACCTGCTCCGCCGAGGACAAATGGATAAAGCCATCCTGGACATCGATGGGGCTACCCGTGAATTCCCCGTCAGCCTCAACAGTCTCCCACAGCTCACGCGGAACTACCTTGAACAGCGTTTGTGAGTCGTCGTCCATCATCCGCGCCCGCCTTCGCAGCAAGTCTCGCAGATCACATGGCATCGCGAACACTGAAGCTTGCCGCGGATCTCGATGAGTGTCGCGCCCCGGCACACCGGACAAACCCGTGAACCGTCGGCACCGCGTGGCGTCACGCACGACGTCGTGGTCTTCGCAGCGGAAGGTACTGGGGGAGGCGTCAAAACGCGTTTGGAGGAATCCATTTGGGGCCTTGGTGTTCGATGACGAATCGAGGCTATCACGGTAAGTCCGATCGGATCAGCGGGCAACCTCAAGGAACTAAAGTGAATCACCCGGCAAAAACCGATAGACTACGTCGGGCGGCGTCGCATTCACCCCGGAACGCCCGCAGCATCAGCCGCTCGAAAGCTCTTCCAAAGGAGCTTCAAGCAGGAAGGCCCAGAAATGGATCGCCATCACGATTCCGCGCTCGAGCCGCCACCCCTCCCGGTGCGGGTCCGAACTACAAGAGACGTTTTTTTCTACACCGATGCGCCGCCCCGCGTTCGGCCGGGTGATTTTTCTCAAAAGCGATTGTTTCCGCGGATCGCGGAGGCCAAGCCTGCGGCTGCCAGAGCTCATCGCCGCATGGGCCTTGGCGTTTCGGCGCTGCTACACGCCGCACTGTTGTTGCTGATCGCCGTCTTGATGGCGCCGATGCATGTCGTCGGCGGCGGTGAGAACGTTCTCGTGATGCGACTCGGCCTGGAAGATACGGCGGAAACGCAAAACGAGCCGATAGCGATGACAGCTTCGGAACCCGTCGATGCGCCGGCCGAAGTCGCGCCGTCACCTGCCCCAGCGGCGGCCGAGGTCGAAGCGACTTCTCCGTCGATCAAAAAGGAGCCCGAACCGGATGAGGCTGGCCCACCCGGTGGAGAATCCGCGCAGCCGGCATCGGCCTCCGGTTCAGCGACGCAGGGCTCATCCGCCGATTCCGACGGAGCGTCGGGTTCTTTCTTCGGAATCTCGGCCCAAGGTCACGAATTTGTGTACGTCTTAGATCGCTCCTCCAGCATGCGCGGAAGTCGTTACCGCCGCGCTGTTGCGGAACTGATTCGCAGCGTCAACCAACTCTCCGATGAGCAATCGTTCTACGTTTTCTTGTTTAGTAACAAGACCGTTTCACTCTTTGGAGAGGAGTCAGAGCCTGGGTGCGTCGCGGCAACCGACAAGAACAAGGAACGCCTTCGGAAGTGGCTCGAACGAACCGCTCCCGACGGCAACACTGATCCGCGTGAGGCACTCTATCTCGCTCTCCGCCTCAAACCTTCCGCCGTCTTCATGCTGTCCGATGGTGAGTTCACTGAGGACAAGCCGGTTTGGATCGGTGACTTGCCTGCCGCAACGAGTCCGCGAATGGTGGAGAGCATTAGCCAGCGGTTTGTCGGAAAACTGGCCCCGATACACACGGTCGCGTACGAAGACCCAAAAAGTAAAGTCAACTTGCAACGTCTTTCCGAAATCACCGGCGGCAGTTTTCGATTCGTCAAGTTTCGCCCACGGACTCACAAACAAATGCTGACGGAAGTCCAGGAGACTCTCCGCCAGCCTCCCGGACCGCGAAGAGGCGGCGAACTCGACAAGCTCTTCGTCGAACTCACGCGATCAAGAGTCACCAAGAAGACGCGATCCGAATTGCATGACTTACTCTCCAAAGATTCCCATCAGATGGTCGCGATGCTCGACGAGCTGGACGAGTCGGTTCTCATGCGACGAACGCTACAAATGGATCAGCTCTCTTCGATGGACTCGAGCCTTCCCCTCGAAAGTGCGCTTTTCGACGAATTGATTGAGCGTTGGAATCGGAGTGAAAAGGCCGAAAGACTCTCGGTGCTGCACGATCGACTGCGGCACCGCGCCAACCGGGCTCGAGTGTCCCAGGTGGTCGGAAAGCTGATCTTCGACGAAGCGGAGATATTCCGAAAAGCGGGCAACACGTCCGCCGCCTATGCGAAGTACCACGAAGTCGCGGAAAAGCATGTCGGCAGCGATTTCGCGGATTTGAGCCGCCAACGATGCGAGGAGGCGGAGGCATCGATCCGGACTCGCGTGGAGGAATGGTTGGACGCCGGGCGGCGTTCCGATGCCATTCGGCACCTCCGTGAGGGCGTTACAAAAACCACGGAGCCTCGAACCAAGCAGATGTGGATGAAGATGTTGACCGAGACACTCGACACGTCTTTTGCAAAAGCCGAACAGGCTCGTCGAGAACGCGAAAATCTGGATCGTCGTCGTATCCTGTCCGAGATCGAATCGGGATTCGACGACCCACGCGAGATGGAACGTTACCGCCAGCAATTCTTGCAGAAGGAAAACACGGCGGCGCGAATCTATCGTGACGCGCTTCTTCACGCCCGTTCCGGTAAGCCGCAACTAGCCCTTCAACAATTCGAGATGATCGTCCGCCTTTACCCCCACAGCGAGGCTGCCACGCAGGCAAGACGTTACCTGCCCGCATCGGCCGCCGAGACGGATTGACCGCTCCGTTCGCCTGCACCAATCTGGCCACTCGGAGACTCGGAGAATTAGAATCTAGCGGTAAGGCTGCCATCAGACGCTGGCGGTCGCGAGATTGGAACCATGGCAAGGAGTCCTGTCATTCAAGTCAACGAAGCAAAATCGGGCATCAACGGCGAAGAAGACTTCGTTGTCGTGTACACCCTCGAGGATGGACGCGACACGCGCCCGGTCACACTCGATCGTCGTGACGCGATCGACGTTGCACTTCGGTTTCGCGCCGAGAGAAAGGGTGACCGGGAACTGAAGATCAACGCGGCGGCGGCTCAGTTCATCCTCGGTCAGATTGAATCCGCGGGTTGGCTCGAAGACGCTGCGTCGGAAGATGAGACCGACGACGATGGTTTGTTGGCTCCAAGATACCTTCCCAAAATCGATCCCTCCGTGGACCCAGACGTCGATGAGGACCGGTTTGCGGATCTTGTCTTTGTGTTGGCGGGCGTGAATCCCAACATGCGGACCGATCCGGATGCGATCAACGCTGGCTCGTCGCTTTACGACCAATTTCGTGAGACGGCCTCACGAATTCCCGCAAGCGATACGATGCTCAAGGATCATTGGTACGTGATCTCGCATCTGCACGATGCCGGTATTGACGAATTCAAGAAGCATTGGGACGTCGCCAAAGAGCACCTCGGAAGCCATGGAGCGACCGATTTTGCAAGACTCGGACGTCTGTTGGCAGAGGTGCAACTTGACGACCGCACGATGCTAGACGACCCCGAGCACTCCTCGGTCCTATTCGAGATTCGCAATGGCGCGGTAGATTTGCTGTACCGCCAGTTCCGGACCGTCAGGCGAAAGCTCGATGAAATCCACGCGTCTGCCGATGCGAAACCCAAACCGAAAAGGAAAAGCCTGCTCGGAAGACTTCGCAAACAGGAATCAGAGACATCCTTATTCATTAGTGAAGAAGCGATCAAGGTGACGCGACGCTATCTCGAAGTCGTTGTCAAACTTGGACGAATTCTCCGCAGCGACGTGCTCCAACGAACGACCACCAACGCACCCAGCGCCGAATCGGCGTAGATCGAACCCTGTCAGAAACTTACTCCTTCACTTCCTCCCTCAAACACTGAATTGATTATGCGCCGACTCACGTTTCTCGCACTCTTTGTTCTCACCGGCTCGCAAGCATTCGGCGAAGAGTATCTCAACGGCATCACCTGGGAATCACCGGCGATCGTCGATCCGGGTGAGTCCGACGCCGCGGCTCCGAGTGACGCCACGATCCTTTTCGGAGGAGAGGACGCATCGGCCTGGGAAAACGGAGAGCGTTGGGCCGTCAAAGACGGCATTCTGTTCGCTGGCAAAGGACGAATCGTCTCGAAACAGCACTTCGGCGACTGCCAGATTCACATTGAATGGTCCGCCCCAACTCCCGTGAAAGGAAAAGGGCAGGGGCGAGGAAACAGTGGCTTGTTCATGAACGGAATCTACGAAATTCAGATCCTCGACTCCTATGACAACGAAACGTATCACGACGGTCAGGCGGGTGCGATCTACAAACAAACGCCGCCAATGGTGAACGCGATGCGCGGTCCCGGACAGTGGAACACCTACGACGTCATTTGGACCGCACCGCGCTTCAACGAAGACGGTTCGCTGAAGTCGCCAGCCTATATCACCGCGATTCACAATGGTGTCGTTATCCAAAACCACTTCGAGTTGCTCGGAGACACGCCCTACAACCGTCCGCCGAAGTACAACCAACACGACATCAAAGGACCCATCGCGATCCAAGATCACGGCAACCCCGTTCGGTTCCGCAACATTTGGGTCCGCGAAATCGCACCCGCCAAAGGTGAGCAAACACGCAAACCGTATCTTCGAGACGGAAAAAGCGAACGGCCCGTCGACGCGGAATAGACTCGCCAACGATGCTGGCGCACCAAACCGCTAGCGGACGTTTCGTAAGAGCAATGAGCCGCTGCGTCTCTTCCGCGCGACGAGACGCTAGCGGTGGCTCCAGAAGTTTGCCGTCGGTCCGCGGAACAAAATCGCAGCTCATCGGGACGCGCGCAGCAAGCCCATCAACCCTCGACCAACACTCGGCAATCGTGCTTGCCATCCATCGTCGTTTCGCAACGAACCCTCGCTGCCATGCCGCCACGGTTCTTTGAATTGAAGTCTCTTGGTATTCAATTCCTATCTCTTCGTTTGCTTTCTGGCGCTCAATCTCGCGTTGTACTGGACGCTCAGCTCGTGGAAGGCTCGCAAGCTTCAACTTCTGACCGCTAGCTATCTGTTCTATGCGGCATGGAATCCACCGTTTGTCCTCTTGCTGATACTCTCGACGACCGTCGACTATTTCATCGGTCAGGGGCTCGAGAAGGTGAGGGGCGAAGCGGCCCGCAAACTGCTTCTCGCGTTGAGTCTGCTCGTTAATCTCGGTGTGCTCGCGTGGTTCAAATACGCCGAGTTCTTTCTTTCGTTCTTCACCGACTCACTCAATGCAATCGGGATCGAATACTCGCCGCCGAAGCTTGACATCGTCTTACCAGTCGGGATTTCGTTTTACACGTTTCAAACGCTTTCCTACACGATCGATCTGTATCGCGGTCGCATCAAGGCATGCAACTCGTTCACGGACTTCGCGGTTTTCGTCTCCTTTTTCCCGCAGTTGGTCGCGGGGCCAATCGTTCGAGCGAACGAGTTTTTGCATCAACTTCGCCAGCCGCCGGCGAACCGATGGGCGCACTGGGACTGGGGCATCACACTCGTCCTCATCGGACTCTTCGAAAAGGTCGTGCTGGCCGACAGCCTGCTGGGCCGCATGGCAGATTCGGTCTATGGAGCTTCTGTTTCGCTGTCCGTCATCGATGCGTGGATGGGGACCATCGCATTCGCTTGGCAGATCCTTTTTGACTTCGCCGGCTACTCAACCATCGCCATCGGAGTTGCCATGCTGTTCGGGTTTGCCTTGCCGAGAAATTTCCAGTGGCCGTACGCCGCCAGCGGTTTTTCGGATTTCTGGCAGCGCTGGCACATCTCACTTTCATCTTGGCTACGCGATTATCTCTACATCCCGCTCGGCGGGAGTCGTGGCTCAGGACTGGCAACCGGTCGTAACCTGATGCTCACGATGTTGCTGGGCGGTTTGTGGCACGGCGCGGCATGGACTTTCGTTTTCTGGGGTGCGTTGCACGGCGTCTTTCTAACCGCGGAACGTTTAGCCCGCCGTTCAATGACCGTGGACCAACTCTTTGCCAAAGGCTGGGGCATTCCCCTGACGTTTCCGTTGGTGTGTGTCGCTTGGGTGTTTTTCCGAGCCGTCGATTTCACCCAAGCGGTCTCCATTCTTCGGAGCATGTTGGCACTACAGTCCGGTGTGAGTGTGTTGAGTCGTTCCGATGTCGCAACGCTTGGAGTCATCACGGTTGTCGGACTGGGTATCTCGATCGCCTTTCGCAACATGGCGCTTGAGCAGGCTTGGAGCCGTACACCGCGTTGGGTCGCGATCGTGCTCCTGCTCGCGATGGCAGTCGCGACGTTCCTTTCGCCAGGCGACAACCGCGCTTTCATTTACTTCCAGTTCTAACGATGCCGAAGCCACTTCCATCACCTCGCGAATCGGCACCACGCAAACTTTCGCTGCGGGTATGGATCGTCACCAGCGTGCTTGCCGTGGTGGTACTTGGCGTCATCGAGGTGTCACTGCGTCGTGCCGGGTTCCAATCCGGTCCGCACGACGATGACGTCTTTTGGGTCTCTCATCGGATTCGGGTGGAGCAGATTGGGGCCAAGGGGATCGTGTGCCTCGGGTCTTCGCGGTCCCAAGCCGACATACGGGTCGACCAGCTACGCGAGCTAACGCAGCGACCGGTGGTCCAACTAGCTATCGCTGGCTCGTCACCGCTTCCAGTGTTGGAAGACCTCGCGGAAAGGTCTCGGTTCGACGGCTTGATCGTCCTTTCCATCAGCCCTCACCACGCGTTCAGCGACCGTCCCGATCGAATCAGCAAAACGATGGACTGGATTGCGCGGTCACACGAAGCGAACTCGAGTCCCGGCGAACGTCTCGAAATAAAGATGAAGATCATGGTCCGCGACCTGGTGTTGTTGCGCCAGGACTTTAACTGGCGAACGGTCGCGAATCGTTACGTCATCGGCGGAGAGCCGGCGTACAAAGAAGTCTTCACCAAAGCGAGCCGCTGGAAGCACTTTCCCGACGTGATGAAAGGTCGACGGTGCGGATTCCAGATTGAGATTCCCGAGGCCGATCAAAAGTTGAGCAATCGAGACGCATTGATCGAGCGTTATGTCGCGGCGGTCAAAGCCATCGAAACACGCGGCGGCAAAGTCATCATCATCCGGCCGCCATCAACCGGAAAAGGGAATGTGGCCGCGGGACTCGTCGACACCGAAAAGAAGCGATTGCCGCGCTCCAAATTCTACCAGCCGCTCGTGAAAAGCTGCGGAGTTCCGGCCTTCCACGCCGAGGACATCGTCGGCTTGGAAAAACTCTACGGTGTCGATGGCAGCCACCTCTGCAATACCGACGCCCGGAAATACACCGATTGGCTTGCGCGAGCCATCAATGACCTCGGCAGGGACTCACGATCGTCGGCTCGTTGAATCACTCCGAAAGTTCCAAGGTCGAATTGTCAGCCGTCGACGCCATCGCGCCTCGGTCATAGCGATCCTTGATCTCTTTTTGGATCACGCCCATCCATGCCTTTTCCAGCGTTCCTTTGGGCTCGCGGGTTCCGCGAAGACTTGAAAGCACGTCCCGTGCAATGCAACCAACGCGACTCGGTATTCTGGCGGCGAAGGGCATCTCGGTGCCCAGGAGTTTTGCGATGACGTATTCGAATTCAAGATCGTCCATGGTGGGTCCGGTCTGATCGGCTTCCAATAACACACCAAGCCTTCAGCCTTGATGTGGTGCAATGGTGGCCACGTGTGATGACAAGGATGACGCGTCAAAGCACACGGTCATTGGCCGTGGCTCGGATCGCGTCGAGTGCAGACACGCTAAGCGATGGCATCGCAAAGCAGGGACCCGCGCGGCGATCAATCCGATCGCCGAGCGGGAGACCGAGCCAGTCTGCCCCGGATGGCTGGATCCAGCTCAATCACGAGCTTCCGAGAAGAAAGCACACGGCGAAGGCCTGGATTACAGAAAATTGCGGTTTTGATCGTATTGATGCCAATTACTCGGCTCTGATCGCCGCAACCGCTCGCATTTCACCAGAAATGTGCACCGGGCTTAACTTGATGGCGACCGGAAACTCCGTGCCGTCTTTTCGTAGCCCCAACAGGCCGCTGCGAGCATCGATTGGTCTCTCATTCAATTCGGAAAAGAAACGCCCGACCATCGCCGGGTGGCTAGATCGAAATCGCATCGGCATCAGGATCTCTATTTTCTGCCCCAAAAGTTCCGATTCCTCATAACCAAACAAGCCTCGCAACTGAACGTTGGCCATCAGGATGACCCGGTTCTCATCGATGACCACCGTGGCGTCCGGAGCGGCATCCAAAAGCGCCCGATATTCATCCTGAAGTTTCCGGAGAACTTCAATGTCACGACCGACGGCGCACACAATCCCTTCGTCCAGAATCGGCGTCATCGACCAGGAGTACCAACGGTAACTTCCGTCACTCGAAAGGATGCGATTTTCGTGACCCGAAACGGTTTCTCCCCCAAGTATCCGTTCCCGCAAGTCCTGCGAAGCTCGGTCCTCCGGATGGACGAGCGTCTCCGCCGGTTCACCGACTCGTTCCTGCGGCGGCCAGCCAAGTTTCCGAAGCCACGCCGCGTTTCCCCAAAGAATTCGTGAATGCATGTCGTACACGAACATCAGGTCGTCGGAGAGGTCGAACAACCGTTGGCGCGCCAACTCGGACATCCGCCGTTCAGCTTCTTTATCCATCCATTGTTCTACCTCTTGCAGCAATTCACGTGCGGTCGACGGGCGCGAGTCTTGCGACTTCGAGAGTCCTCGCTCACACAACCGGCTAAGGGACATCGGAACTTCGGTCCGAATGGCACTTGGCGCGATGAGCGGGTCATCAATCACAGATTCCATCGTGGCCTCGGGGCTGCCTTGATCGAATGGAGGCTGACCGGTGAGGATTTCATAGAGCATTGCCGAAAGACCCCACACGTCCGTTCTCTCATCGACCAAATCGGGCCGGCCAGAAGCCTGCTCGGGTGCCATGAACGAAGGGGTTCCGAGCCGCACACCGACTTGGGTCTCGGCACTCTTCCCCACCGGCAACGGGGAACGAGAAAACTCCAGATCGGCGTCCTCCATCCGTTTCGCGAGTCCCCAGTCGAGTAGCGTGACTTGACCGAATTCACCCACGACGACGTTCGCACTCTTGAGGTCACGATGAAGAATTCCATGCGAGTGAGCAAACGCGATG